>JBFLYA010000121.1 GCA_040757115.1 bacterium
TTCTGGACACATACATAATGATTAAATAATAGCATATTAATTAAATTTTGTCAAGCATTTTTTAAAAAAAATAATAAAATTTTTTAATAATACTCGTATGCACACTTTTAAGGTCTAAAATTTGCCTCTCCCCTTGATTATTAAAAGGTTATCCCTTCTTTATAGGCTCTTTTTGAGGGGAAGTTCCGTTGCAAAGCAGAGAATGCGGCTTGTTGTTCTGCCTCTTTTTTACTTCTACCTCTTCCAATTCCCCATGTTTTACCTTTTACCATAACCGCTATTTCAAAAATCCGATTATGGTCAGGACCTTTTCTACTAATTACTTTATAAAGAGGCAGGATTTTAAATCTCTTTTGAGTAAATTCCTGGAAATCACTTTTATAATCTTGAACATGAACATTATCGCTAATTTTTTCAATTTCTTCCTCAAGTTGTGATAGGATAAAAGTCCGTGCTGGTTCCAATCCTGAATCTAAATAAATCGCTCCAATAACTGCCTCATAGGTATCAGCTAAAATAGAATGTCTATTTCTACCCCCGGTCATCTCTTCACCTTTACCCAGAAGTAGATATTTACCCAATTCTAAATGTTTAGCACACTTGGTCAATATAGGTGTGCTGACGACTTTAGCTCTAATCTTGGCTAAATCCCCTTCCATATAATCAGGATATTTAAAATAGATATACTCACTGACTACAAGTCCTAAAACTACATCTCCTAAAAATTCCATCCGTTCATTTTGAAGGGTGCCATTATTTCTTTCTAATTCATAGGCGTAAGATGTATGAGTTAATGATTGATTAAAAATCTGGAGGTTTTTAAATTCTACACCCATTATCTCTTGTAATTTTTTAAGTTCTTGAATTCTATTTTCATCCATTAATTTTTATACCTCTTAACTATTAAACTCACATTATGACCTCCAAAGCCAAGAGAATTAGATAAGGCGATATCGATATTTTGAATTCTGGCTTGGTTTGGGACATAATCTAAATCACATTCTGGGTCTTTATATTCATAATTTATCGTTGGTGGGATAACTCCTCTTTCAATAGTTAAACAGCAGATAATAAATTCTACTGCTCCGGCAGCACCTAACATATGGCCGGTCATAGATTTGGTCGAACTAACAGGAACAGAATAGGCATAGTCACCAAAAACGGACTTAATGGCTTGTGTTTCACATTTGTCATTTAATGATGTAGAGGTGCCGTGTGCGTTTATGTAATCTATTTGTTGTGAGGTTAAGTTAGCATTTTGCAATGTTCGTTGCATTGCTTTTGCTGCCCCTTTTCCTTCAGGAGCAGGAGAAGTAATATGGTAGGCATCACCCGTCATCCCATAGCCAATAATTTCAGCGTAAATATGTGCATTTCTTGCTTGAGCATGTTGTAAGGATTCTAAAATAATTATGCCCGCTCCTTCAGCCATAACAAATCCATCGCGCAGTTTATCAAAAGGTCGAGAGGCTCTTTCAGGGTCATCATTTCGAGTAGATAGTGCTCTTGCCGAACTAAAACCCGCTAATCCTAAAGGGGTGACAGCCGCTTCTGCACCACCAGTTATCATAACTTCTGCTTCACCCCTTTCTATAATTCTATAGGCATCACCAATAGCATGAGCACCACTGGCGCATGCAGTTACAACTGCAGAATTAGGGCCTGTTGCTCCATATCTTATCGCTACTTTGCCTGAGGCAATGTCTATAATTAACATTGGAATAAGAAATGGTGTTACCCTTCTGGGACCTTTTGCTAATAAAACCTTATGTTCGTTTTCAATAGTTGCCAGCCCACCAATACCCGAACCGATATAAACCCCTATGCAGTCAGGATTTTCATTACCAGGTAAATCTATTTTGGCGTCCTCAACAGCTAATTTAGTGGCGGCAATAGCAAATTGCGCAAATCTATCCGTATGCCTTATATCCTTTTTCTCCATATACAGATTTGGGTCAAAATCTGTTACCTCACCGGCAATCTGACACTCATAATCCTCAACAGGAAATAAAGTTATTCGTCTAACTCCATTTTTCCCGGCGACGACATTGTTCCAGAATTCCTCTTTCCCAATTCCAATAGGTGTAAGCACACCCATTCCTGTTACTACAACTCGATTTTTAATATACGACTCCATTAAGCCCGCTCCTCAATGTAAGTTACTGCATCCCCAATAGTAAGGATTTTCTCAGCGTCTTCATCTGGAATCTCTATACCAAATTCCTCTTCAAAAGCCATTACCAACTCTACTGTATCCAGAGAATCTGCGCCTAAATCATCCACAAAGGATACTTCTGAAGTTACTTGTTCTTCATTTACTCCTAATTGGTCGATAATGATTTGTTTTACTCGTTCAAAAACTCCTTCTGCCATTTTATTTCATTCACCTCCTTTAATTTGGTAATTGGTAACTGGTGAATAGTAATTAGTTACCAATTACCAGTTTATAAGTTAATCTTCTTTCGTAAGATTGCTAAGTCTTTCAATAAACACTGTTGCATTCTTCAAAGCCTCTTTTACAACAGGTGTCGAGCGTAGTGTCCCACGATGACTTACTCAATATCTCCTTAGCATTTTCTATAAATCTCATTGCTTCTTTTCTCTTCATAATGACTTTCCTCATTATTTATAATCAGACAGAAATCAGATATCAGATTTTAAAGGATATATCTTAAATATCTGTCCTCTGTCTTATGTATTTCAATTGATGCCCCAATAATTTTTCTGTTATCTGATTTATTTCCATGTTTTCTCTGTTCCTCTGCGCCTCTGCGGTGAAGAGTTACAATTTCTCTTGCATTTTGTAAATATTTTAAAGATTCTCTTTCCATACCTTTTGCCCTCTAACTTCTGTTTTCTATCCTACATTGCCATCCCACCGTCAACTACAATCACCTGACCGGTGATATAAGACGCAGATGGTGAGACTAAAAATCCAACTGCATTAGCAATATCTTCAGGCTTACCATATCTTGCCAGTGGTATGTGTTCTAAATATTGTTTTTTTACCTCATCGGACAATTTAGAAGTCATTTCAGTTTCTATAAATCCTGGGGCTACCGCATTAACATTTATCCCTCTTTTTGCCAGTTCACGAGCCACTGATTTAGTCAATCCAATAACCCCGGCTTTAGATGCCGAATAATTAACCTGACCGATATTCCCTTGTAGTCCTACGGTAGATGAGATATTAACTATTTTGCCTTCTCGTTGTTTAATCATCACCTTCGCTACTTCTTTAGTGCAGTTAAAAGTCCCAGTTAGATTAACATCTAAAACCGCTTTAAAATCTTCACAGGACATACGAATAAGAAGTGTATCTTTTGTTATCCCGGCGTTATTAATAAGTATATTAATCTTGCCAAATTTGTCAAGCACAATTTGTACCATTTTTTCAACTTGCAAATTATCAGCCACATTAACCTTGAGACTCAATGTTTGAACATTAAATTTTTGTTTTAACTCATCAGCGGTTGCATTTGCCTGGTCAGAATTTATATCCACGACTACAATCGAGGCGCCTGCATCGGCTAATGTCTCACAAATAGCCTTACCAATTCCCCTTGCTCCGCCAGTAACAATCGCTACTTGGTCTAATAAAATTCTTTCACACATTTTCTTTCACCTTCTTTCCCTTGAAAATCGGTTTATAGTTTATAGTTGATAGTTTATAGTTTATGGTTTATAATGATTGTGATTTTGAAAGTTTAGAAAGCATCTTTGCTATATACTCTGAATCATTATAAAGTTCATTAAATAAATCATTTGTTAAATAATTATTATCTAAAGCAACAAATAATTGAGATACTGTTTCATACAATGAACCGATAGAAATTTGGAGATATCGCTTAAAGTCAGTTTTACTAAATCTACTACTACCTTCAGCTATAGATGAAAGAATAGATACAACACTTTTCCTCGTATGTTGAATTAATCCAAATTGCTCTTGTTTTGGATAAAATGAGGTAATTTCATAAATCCTTTTTAGAAATTTTCTTGTTTTCTGCCAAACTTCAAGTTTCTCAAAACTATACATCTTCTCCTCACATCAACTCTCAACTACCAACTATCAACTATAAACTATAAACTATCAACTATCTACTATCTACTAAACTATCCATATTCTCAACATTTTTAACCTCTACGGCTGAATCTATCCTTCTAATCAATCCCTTTAAAACCCTGCCTGGTCCTATTTCAATAAAGGTATTTATCCCTTCGTTTATCATAAATCTCACGCTATCTTCCCATAGTACCGTGCAGGCAATCTGCTTTGTTAGAGATACCCTTATTTCATTCGGCTCTATTACTGGTTTTGCAGTAACATTGGCAATAATAGGTATCTGTGGAGTTCTAATCTCTACCGCAGACAATGCCCTGGCTAATTTTTCTTGAGCAGGTAACATATAACTTGAATGGAAGGCACCGTTTACGGCTAATGGAATTGCCTTTTTTGCCCCTGCTGACACTGCTTTTTGAGCGGCTTTTTCCAGATAGTCCTTCATTCCAGAGATGACAATCTGCCCCGGGCAATTAATATTGGCTATCTCTACGGATTCCTCCAGGCAAATTCGCTCTACCTCAGTCCTTTCCAATCCGAGGACAGCTATCATTCCTGTTGGATGTTTTTCTGCCTGCTCCTGCATAAATTGTGCCCTTTTCTGAACGATGCACACCGCCTCTTTAAATTCTATACCCCCAGCGGCAGCTAAGGCACTGTATTCCCCCAGACTATGGCCAGCCAGGTAAACAGGCAGTTGGCAGTAAGCAGTAGGCAATAAGATTTCTTTTAATACTTGTAGACAAGCGATGGTGGTGGTTAATATTGCAGGCTGAGAATATTGGGTTTGCGAGAGTTTTTCAATCACACCTTCAAAACATAACTTTGTCTGGGGATAACCTAAGACCGCATCTGCCTGGTCAAAAATTTCCTTTGCAGATTTAAAATTCTGATAGAATTCATAGCCCATACCTACATATTGTGAGCCCTGTCCTGGGAAAACATACGCTATTTTTTTCACTTATCAATCCTTATTCTGAAAAATCGGTTATAGTTTATGGTTTATAGTTTATGGTTTATGGTTTATAGTTTATGGTTTATAGTCCTTCAACTATAAACTATAAACTATAAACTATCAACTATCTACTATCAACTATCTCCCCTTTTAAAATCGAATGACTGTTCCTGCCCAACAAAGTCCGCCACCAAAAGAGCTTAATAAAACAATATCGCCCTTTTTTATTCTACCTTGTTTTTTTGCTTCATCGATAGAGACAGCCGTAGAAGCCGCAGACATATTACCATATTTATGTAAATTCACAAAAACTTTGTCTGGACCAATATGAAGTCGTTTATCTACAGCTTCAATGATACGGATATTAGCCTGATGTGGAATGAATAAATCTACCTCACTAACATCTAAATGAGCCAGATGTAATGCCTTTCTTGCAGATTTACACATTGCATCAACGGCATATTTGAATACCTCTCTACCATTCATTTTGATATAATGGAATCTTTCGTCTATAATTTTTTGAGAGATAGGGTTTCTGCTGCCGCCACCAGGAATTTGCAATTTATCAGTTTTGGAACCATCAGCCCCTAAGTAACTACTAAGGATTCCAGTTCCTTTTCGGACTGGTTGTAACACGACTGCTCCAGCCCCATCACCAAATAAAACACAGGTATTACGGTCTGTCCAATCGGTAATTTTAGTAAGGCAATCTGCGGCAATAACCAAAACAGTCTTATAGGTATGGGTAGCAATTAGATTTTTGGCTAATTCTAAGGCATAACTAAACCCGGCACAGGCGGCGGATAAATCAAAACAGGCGGCATGAATCGCCCCTATTTTATGCTGAATAAAACAAGCAGTAGATGGAAAAAGCATATCCGGAGTAACGGTGGCGACAATAATCATTTCTACCTTTGAAGGATGAACTTTTGCATCTTCCAGAGCGGCTAATGCGGCTGGAACGGCTAAATCCGAAGATGCCTGATTATCTTCAGCAATCCGTCGCTCACTTATGCCACTCCTTGTTCGTATCCACTCATCTGAAGTATCAACCATTTTCTCAAGGTCAAAATTAGTCAATACTTTAGAAGGTGTATAAGAACCTGTGCCAACTATACCTACTGCCCTTAATTCATCTTTTTTCATCTATCCCTCTTTAATTCCTTTTTCGATATGAAGATTGACTTGATGGTTAATAAATTCGCAAGCTACCCTGATTCCATTCTTTACTGCCTTCGGAGAAGAAGCACCATGACAAATAATACACACACCATCTATGCCTAAAAGTGGTGCTCCGCCATATTCTGAATAATCAACTAATTTTTTAAACTTTTTAAATGCAGGTTTAGAAAGAAAAGCACCAATCTTCAAACTGAGACTTTTAGATAATTCCTGTTTTAAAAAGCTAATTATCATTTCGGCTAAACTTTCACCAAATTTTAAAACCACATTACCCACAAATCCATCACAGACAATTACATCTACCGTGCCATTTATAATATCTCTTCCTTCAACATTGCCGATAAAATTTAGAGAAGAGTGTTTTAGCAGGTCAAATGTCTGAGAAGTAAGTGTATTCCCTTTACCTTCTTCTTCCCCAATACTTAAAAGTCCTATTTTAGGATTGGGCTTTCCCATAATATCTTTGGCATAGACATTACCCATTATGGCAAATTGTAAGAGATGTTGTGGTTTGCAGTCAACATTAGCGCCCACATCAAGAAGTATGGATGCTCCGGATAAAGTCGGAATAAGTGTTGCAATTGCAGGTCTAAAAATACCTTTTAGTCTGCCAGGATACATTAAAGCACCTGCCATTACCGCGCCAGTATTACCTGCTGAAATAAAGGCATCTACCTCACCTTGTTTTAATGCCTTTATCGCGACAACAATTGAAGAATCTTTTTTAGTTTTAACTGCTTGTGCCGGAGATTCATGCATTTCAATAATTTCTTTTGTATCCCTGATGACAATTGGTAATCCTTTTGTTTGATAACGAGCCAATTCATTAGTAATTGCCTTTTCTTGACCAAATAAGGTTATTTGAGTTACTTCTTTTAACTCATTCAATGCCTCAACCACACCAGCTACAATAGACTGTGGTGCATGGTCTCCGCCCATAGCATCAACTGCAATACGCATTTTATTTTTTCTTTTCCTCTATTGTTAATACAACGCGGCCGTTGTAAAAACCACAATTTAAACAAATACGATGAGGTAATTTTGGTTGTCCACATTGGGAACAGGTAGAAATATCTACTGGTGTTATTTTCCAGTGACTTCTTCTTTTATCTCGTTTTGCCTTTGATGTTTGTCGTTTTGGATTAGCCATTTTTTAAAACCTCCTTTTAGAAGTAGTCAGTAGTCAGTAGTTAGTCGTAAACTTTACTAACCAATGTATATAACATCGCTTGTATTTCATCTAATTGTGCTACTCTCTTATTGATTATTTCTGCAGGTAAAAATTTTGTGCATCTGATATATCTACCTTTACTTTCACCTGCTGACCCACGCGAAATCCTAAAAAATTGTTTCAGTTCTTTACCTGCTTTACGACCATAACCTTCTTCCATATTAGCACAAATGGAATCAAGGCTTCTAATTTGTTGTCTTGCCAATTCTTTCCCAGCAAAATTTTCACTCAAAACTGGTAAATCTTCTTTTATAAATTCGTCAAACAATTTCATTGCTTTCTGATAGACAATAAAATCTTCTACACTTTTAACTTTTATTTTGTTCTCCATTTTTCCTTACTCTCTCTACTGACTACTGACTACATGTAGTTTTATTCAAATTTACGCCGCAATGACTACACAATCCCTGACAGTTTTCTTGACAAATTGGTTTTATCGGTAACGATAATATTATTTGCTCTCGAATTTGTTCCATTAAATTAATATTATCCTGGCGATAAAAAATCCTTTCTATGTCCTCTACTTGTAATTCTCCTCCATAATCTTCTGTTTTTTCACATTTGGTTTCGTATAAATCTATTTTAAAATCCCGGTTTAATTTAAAATTAAAATCTTCAAGACAACGACTGCATTGAAGCAGAACATCAACTTTTAAATTACCTCTAAGTCTAATACTCTCACCGATATTAACTAAATGGAATTTAATAGAAATAGGAGAGGTAAGTTTTATGTCTTCAATTGTGTCAAGAGATTCATCTTGTTCAATAAAGAGTTCACTGCCGATATTTTGTTTTATTTTAGAGATGTCAACACTAACTAAATCAATCATTTTTTATGGTGTTATCTGGTGGTGTCTTAATCTAGCATAAAGGTTGAAATAGTGTAAGAAAAGGAGATATGGGGATTATGGAGATTAGAAGATAAATTTATTCTAAAATTTTGGAAATTACAATGAATAATCTCCCTATCTCCCTTTATCTCCTTATCCCTTTTTTACACCAAATCTGCATAGATTTCGCTATTAGCGTTATTTTCAAACACCACCTGTTATCTCCAATTCAGATTTAATTTACAGAGCCGTTACAGGTGACGAATCAATAATTGTCGTAAACTGTGAAAAACATTGGTAACTGATTACCAGCTATCACCTAATCAGGAATGTATCATACACTATTTTTATTTTTATGTCAAGGGAATTTTTTGAATGATAGATTTAGTCATCTGGGAGGTTGTTGAGGAACCACCTAAATCATAGGTAAGTGTTTTCCCTTCTTTAATCACCAAACCCACTGCGTTCACAATTTTTTTAGCCGCCTCTTTCTCTCCTAAATATTCAAGCATCATTGCCCCGGATAAAATACAGGCACAGGGATTAATTTTATCTTGACCGGCATATTTAGGTGCTGAGCCATGGACAGGCTCAAAAACTGCCACACCATCTCCTATATTTGCCGAAGGGGCTAATCCTAATCCGCCGATTAAACCGGCACATAAATCAGAAAGAATATCTCCAAACAGATTAGTCGTAACCAAGACATCATATTCCTCTGGTTTTTTCACCAATTGCATAGCCATATTATCTACAATTTTATCTTCAAATGCTATCTGGGGATATTGTTTTGCTACTTCCCTTGCCGTTTCTAAAAATAACCCACAGGTAACCTTTAAAATGTTAGCTTTATGAATACAGGTAACCTTTTTGCGGTTATGGGCAATGGCATATTCAAAAGCAAATTTGACAATTCGTTCACTGGCTTTTTTTGAAATCACCCGAATACTTTCACCAATAGTTTTCTCTTGGTTAATGAAATGTTCGATTCCAGAATATAATCCTTGTGTATTTTCTCTAATCATCACCAGGTCGATATTTTCATATCGGCTGGGAGCTCCAACAAAAGAAACAGCTGGTCTAACCCCCGCATAGAGATTTAGTTCTTGTCTTAAAACAACATTAATACTTCTAAATCCATAGCCAACTGGGGTAGAAGTAGGTCCTTTTATGGCTACTTTGTTTTTTCTAATCGAGTCTAAAACCGCGGCAGGTAATGGTGTTTTTTCTTTCTCTAAAGCACACTCACCGGCTAAAACCTTTTCAAATTTAATGTCAACACCAGTGGCAGACACCACATTCACCATTGCCTCAGTTATTTCTGGTCCTATCCCATCACCTGGGATTAAAGTTACATTATACATTGTTTTTTTCCCCTCTCTATAGTTTTGTAATTTTGTAACTGTTCACCGCAGAGACACAGAGACGCAGAGAAAAAAATTAAAATCTATGGACGAGACGTAAACAGCTCATATATATTTCCATGTCTGCCTCAATAATCTTTTATGTTATCTGATTTATTTCTATGTCTTCTCTGTTCCTCTGCGTCTCTGCGGTAAAGGACTACCTGAACGGTTACCAAATTCTGCTAAATTAAGTTAATACTGCATATCCATTCCGCCAATAACTATCCCGCCACCGGCATGAGCTCCTTTAAGTCCCAGTCTTAAATCATCAGGATAAGGTGTGGCAGAAAGTGCCTCTTCTATTGTAACCAACCCAATATTAACAACTTTAGCAATAGCCTGGTTTAAACTTTGCATCTGCCAATAGGTTGTGGAAGATTCAATCACCTTACGGATACCGGATGTATTTCCTTTTTCGATTAAATCCTTGATTAAAGGAGAATTAATCATAATTTCAACTGCGGCAATTCTACCTTTTTCATCTTTTCTCCGCAATAATCTTTGAGAAACTACACCCAGTAAAGTCAGAGATAATTGAATTCTAACCTGGGTTTGCTGAGAAGTCGGAAAAACATCAATGATACGGTCAATTGTTTGTGTGGCATCATTAGTGTGAAGTGTTGATAAAACCAGATGACCGGTTTCAGCGGCACTCAGCGCGGTAGACATTGTCTCAATATCACGCATCTCACCGATTAAAAGCACATCCGGGTCCTGACGAAGTGCTCGCCGTAATGCCTCACGAAAACTTTTCGTATCAACATCTAATTCGCGTTGGTCAATCGTGCTTTTATCATCACGATGTAAAAATTCTATTGGGTCTTCTATGGTAATTATGTGACAATTACGATTTTTATTAACAAAACCCACCATTGCCGCTAATGTTGTGGATTTTCCACTTCCAGTAGGCCCGGTGACTAATATCAACCCTTGTGGTTTGGCAACTAAATTTTTTATAACAGGTGGTAAGCCTAATTGCTCTACAGTCGGAATCTCGTAAGGAACAGCTCGAATAATACAACCTATCACACCACGCTGTTTAAACACATTTACCCTGAATCGAGCCACACCTGGTAAACTGTATGAAAAATCGATATCCAGATTCTCTACGAATTTCTTAATCTGCTCCTGATTCATCATACTATAAACTAAATTCATCACATCCTCAGGACCAAGTTTTGGTAAATCAGTTGGGGTTAATATGCCCGCAATTCTAATAAGTGGAGGTCTGGCTACCTTTAAATATAAATCAGATGCGTGTCGTTCTACTAACATCTTTAATAATTCTGGCATCTTTAACATTGTTTTTAATTCTCCCTTCTTAATTCATAGATTAGAGTTCTGCAAAACCAGGAAACTGTAGTTTTTAAGCGGGTATTTAAAACCTCTATTTTATCAATTCTCTCCAAATATCAAAATGCAAAACTCGTTTATAGTTTATAGTGTATAGTGTATGGTTTATAGTTTATGGTTTATAGTCCTTCAACTATAAACTATCTACTATCAACTATCAACTAAAAATTATCTCTTCCCTTTCAGCGTTAAAATACTTGAAGCAAAGATATTACCAATTTGAAATTTGATTTGTAATTTTGCATTTTGATATTTATATTTGATATTTGATATTTAATATTTAATTGCTACATAGCATAACATCGTGCACCCTATTTTAATACAAATTTATAGCAGGACATCGTGCACTCTCACCCCATGGGGTGAGCGAAATTCTAATCCTCAAAAATAGCAGGACATCGTGCACCTTAC
>JBFLYA010000122.1 GCA_040757115.1 bacterium
TGGGACAGTAGGGAGTAAAGTAACTGTTTTTGGTAATGATTTTGCTGGCACAGAAGGGATAGTGATTAGTTTTGGGATAACTCCGAGTATTATTACGAGTACGACTAATGCCTCTGGAACATTTACAATAGTCTTTACGGTAAATACACAAGCAGGATGTGGGAGTGTAACGATAAAAGTTAAGGGATTAAAATCTAATCTTGAGGTAATGGATAAATTTATGATTTCAGGGAACATTAGTTTGATTACGCCTAATTGTGGAACAGTAGGGAGTATGGTGACTGTCTCTGGCAATGGATTTGGGGCATTGGAGTCAATAACTATTGGATTTGGTATCAATCCTGCGATTACAGTTGTTTCTACCAATGATTATGGGACATTTTCCACAGTCTTTACCGTAGATAAACAGGCGGGATGTGGCACGGTAACGGTTAGTGCCAAAGGCAGTCATTGTGAGGCATTTAGTAAGTTTGTGATTTTGCCAAGGATAATTGAGGTTAATCCGTCATCAGGCACAGTTGGGACTTCGGTAACCGTAAGTGGCGATGGATTTGGGGCAAATGAGGAGATAGTCATAGATTTTGGTGTCAATCCAAGTATAACCACAACGCAAACAGATGGGCAGGGTGGATTTATTGTTGTCTTTACCGTAGATAAGCAGGCAGGATGTGGCACAGTAACGGTTAGTGCCAAAGGCAGTCATTGTGAGGCATATAGTCCGTTTGTGATTTTGCCAAGGATAATTGAGGTTAATCCGTCATCAGGCACAGTTGGGAGTTCGGTCACTGTGAGTGGCGATGGATTTGGTGCAAATGAGAAAATAGTCATAGATTTTGGTGTCAATCCAAGTATAGCCACAACCCAGACAGATGGCCAGGGTGGATTTAGTGTCATATTTACCGTAGATAAGCAGGCGGGATGTGGCACAGTAACGGTTAGTGCCAAAGGCAGTCATTGTGAGGCATTTAGTAAGTTTGTGATTTTGCCGAGGATAATTGAGGTTAATCCGTCATCAGGCACAGTTGGGACTTCGGTAACTGTGAGTGGCGATGGATTTGGTGCAAATGAGAAAATAGTCATAGATTTTGGTGTCAATCCAAGTATAGCCACAACCCAGACAGATGGCCAGGGTGGATTTAGTGTCATATTTACCGTAGATAAGCAGGCGGGATGTGGCACGGTAACGGTTAGTGCCAGAGGCAGTCATTGTGAGGCATATAGTCCGTTTGTGATTTTGCCAAGGATAATTGAGGTTAATCCGTCATCAGGCACAGTGGGGACTTCGGTAACCGTGAGTGGCGATGGATTTGGGGCAAATGAAGTAATAATCATAGATTTTGGTGTCAATCCGAATATAGCCACAACCCAGACAGATGGCCAGGGTGGATTTATTGTTGTCTTTACCGTAGATAAACAGGCTGGATGCGGCACGGTAACGGTTAGTGCCAGAGGCAGTCATTGTGAGGCATATAGTCCGTTTGTGATTTTGCCAAGGATAATTGCGGTTAATCCGTCATCAGGCACAGTGGGAACTTCGGTAACTGTGAATGGCGATGGATTTGGGGCAAATGAAGTAATAATCATAGATTTTGGTGTCAATCCAAGTATAGCCACAACGCAGACAGATGGCCAGGGTGGATTTATCGTTGTCTTTACCGTAGATAAACAGGCAGGATGTGGCACAGTAACGGTTAGTGCCAAAGGCAGTCATTGTGAGGCATTTAGTCCGTTTGTGATTTTGCCAAGGATAATTGAGGTTAATCCGTCATCAGGCACAGTGGGAACTTCGGTCACTGTGAATGGCGATGGATTCGGGGCAAATGAAGTAATAATCATAGATTTTGGTATCAATCCAAGTATAGCCACAACCCAGACAGATGGTGATGGTGGATTTATTGTTGTCTTTACCGTAGATAAGCAGGCAGGATGTGGCACAGTAACGGTTAGTGCCAAAGGCAGTCATTGTGAGGCATATAGTCCGTTTGTGATTTTGCCAAGGATAATTGAGGTTAATCCGTCATCAGGCACAGTTGGGAGTTCAGTAACCGTGAGTGGCGACGGATTTGGGGCAAATGAAGTAATAATCATAGATTTTGGTGTCAATCCGAGTATAGCCACAACGCAGACAGATGGCGATGGTGGATTTAGTATTGTCTTTACCGTAGATAAGCAGGCGGGATGTGGCACGGTAACGGTTAGTGCCAAAGGCAGTCATTGTGAGGCATATAGTCCGTTTGTGATTTTGCCGAGGATAATTGCGGTTAATCCGTCATCAGGCACAGTTGGAACTTCGGTCACCGTGAGTGGCGATGGATTTGGGGCAAATGAAGTAATAATCATAGATTTTGGTATCAATCCAAGTATAGCCACAACCCAGACAGATGGCAAGGGTGGATTTATTGTTGTCTTTACGGTAGATAAGCAGGCGGGATGTGGCACAGTAACGGTTAGTGCCAGAGGCAGTCATTGTGAGGCATTTAGTCCGTTTGTGATTTTGCCGAGGATAATTGCGGTTAATCCGTTATCAGGCACAGTGGGGAGTTCGGTAACTGTGAGTGGCGATGGATTTGGGGCAAATGAAGAGATAGTCATAGATTTAGGTGTCAATCCGAATATAGCCACAACCCAGACAGATGGCAAGGGTGGATTTATTGTTGTCTTTACGGTAGATAAGCAGGCGGGATGTGGCACAGTGACGGTTAGTGCCAGAGGCAGTCATTGTGAGGCATATAGTCCGTTTGTGATTTTGCCGAGGATAATTGAGGTTAATCCGTCATCAGGCACAGTGGGGAGTTCGGTAACTGTGAATGGCGATGGATTTGGGGCAAATGAAGTAATAATCATAGATTTTGGTGTCAATCCAAGTATAGCCACAACGCAGACAGATGGCAAGGGTGGATTTATTGTTGTCTTTACGGTAGATAAGCAGGCGGGATGTGGCACGGTAACGGTTAGTGCCAGAGGCAGTCATTGTGAGGCATATAGTCCGTTTGTGATTTTGCCAAGGATAATTGAGGTTAATCCGTCATCAGGCACAGTGGGGAGTTCGGTAACGGTGAATGGCGATGGATTTGGGGCAAATGAGGAGATAGTCATAGATTTAGGTGTCAATCCGAATATAGCCACAACGCAGACAGATGGCAAGGGTGGATTTATTGTTGTCTTTACCGTAGATAAGCAGGCGGGATGTGGCACGGTGACGGTTAGTGCCAGAGGCAGTCATTGTGAGGCATTTAGTCCGTTTGTGATTTTGCCAGGGATAATTGGGGTTAATCCGTCATCAGGCACAGTGGGAACTTCGGTAACGGTGAATGGCGATGGATTTGGGGCAAATGAAGTAATAATCATAGATTTTGGTGTCAATCCAAGTATAGCCATAACGCAGACAGATGGCCAGGGTGGATTTATTGTTGTCTTTACCGTAGATAAGCAGGCAGGATGTGGCACAGTAACGGTTAGTGCCAGAGGCAGTCATTGTGAGGCATATAGTCCGTTTGTGATTTTGCCAAGGATAATTGGGGTTAATCCGTCATCAGGCACAGTGGGAACTTCGGTAACTGTGAATGGCGATGGATTTGGGGCAAATGAAGTAATAATCATAGATTTTGGTGTCAATCCAAGTATAGCCACAACGCAGACAGATGGCCAGGGTGGATTTAGTATTGTCTTTACCGTAGATAAGCAGGCGGGATGTGGCACAGTAACGGTTAGTGCCAGAGGCAGTCATTGTGAGGCATTTAGTCCGTTTGTGATTTTGCCAAGGATAATTGAGGTTAATCCGTCATCAGGCACAGTTGGGAGTTCAGTAACCGTGAGTGGCGATGGATTTGGGGCAAATGAAGTAATAACCATAGATTTTGGTGTCAATCCAAGTATAGCCACAACGCAGACAGATGGCCAGGGTGGATTTATTGTTGTCTTTACCGTAGATAAGCAGGCAGGATGTGGCACAGTAACGGTTAGTGCCAGAGGCAGTCATTGTGAGGCATATAGTCCGTTTGTGATTTTGCCGAGGATAATTGAGGTTAATCCGTCATCAGGCACAGTGGGGAGTTCGGTAACCGTGAGTGGCGATGGATTTGGGGCAAATGAAGTAATAATCATAGATTTTGGTGTCAATCCAAGTATAGCCACAACCCAGACAGATGGCCAGGGTGGATTTAGTGTTGTCTTTACGGTAGATAAGCAGGCGGGATGCGGCACAGTAACGGTTAGTGCCAGAGGCAGTCATTGTGAGGCATATAGTCCGTTTGTGATTTTGCCGAGGATAATTGAGGTTAATCCGTCATCAGGCACGATAGGAACCGTGATAACAGTAAGCGGTAATGGTTTTGGAAGTTTTGATTCGATAATAATTGGTTTTGGGAGAAATCCAACTATTACAACAACGATAAGTGATAATTGGGGAGTATTCTCTACTTCCTTTACTATTGATACTCAACCCAGTGGGACTACGACTGTTAAGGCTAAAGGGACACATTGTGAGGCAGAAAGTAGTTTTCTGCTTATTGCCTCAGACCTATGGCTAAAGAAATCAAATCCTGCCGGTATTTTACGAAGTGGAACATTGACCTACACTATTTCCTACGGTAATAAAGGCAATTTAGCAATCGGTAGTGTTACTATAACAGATTTGATTGGTACCTCACTTGGAACTTTATCACATACTTATCTCTGGTCTAATTTTGGTACCCCAACTATTGTTGATGGTTACTATTTTAGTTGGGATATTGGTACATTGACACCGGGAACAACAGGTATTTTGATATTCAAGATTATACCTGCAAGACAACTTCCTGCCAGTTCAACTATATACAATACTGTCTGGATTACTACTACTCCAGAAGATTTTGATACAACTAATAATATTGCTACCTGTACTACTCATATCCTACTCATTGATTTAGTAATCAGTAAATATGGTCCTGCAAAAGTAATTAGTGGCAAAGAGATGATTTATCAGATTAATTATGATAATTGTGGTAATAAAGCAGTTGGAGATGTGGTTATTTGTGACACCTTACCAGGAAGTGTAACCTTTGTAAGTAGTTCTGTGACACCAGGTACTTTTACTAATGGAGTCTTAACCTGGGAGATAGGAACAGTTACACCATGGAGTCATGGCAGTTTTACCATAACTGTAAAGGTAGATGATTTAGATGGTTCAATGACCTTGACCAATGTAGTGAAGATTATCTCTACCTCTACTGTGGATAATAATCCTGATAATAATCAGGCTACCTGGACAACCCATGTGACAAAACCTATACTGGATTTATGGATTGAAAAGAAAGGACCACAAGAAATCGTCTCAGGAGACCTTATCACTTATCAGATTAGTTATGATAACTCAGGTAATACCCCTGCGGGTAATGTAATTATTAAAGATGTACTTCCTAAATTTACAAATTATGCAACTAATACTGTTTTAGGCACTCCTACAATTACTTATGGAACACTTACTATTCTCGAATGGAATATAGGTACAGTTTCCCCTGCAAGTTATGGATACTTTGAATTAACAGTAAAGACAGTAAAAGAAAGTGAAGAGGTGACTAATATAACTAATGTAATTGAGATTAGTACTTCAACCATCGAGAGTAATTTTGCTAATAATCGTGCTACATGGACTACAAAACTTATATCAAAAGAGATTGATTTAGAAATCTACAAGCAATCTGCAAAAGATGAAATACCTGCGGGTGAGGAGATGATGTATTATATTAAATATCGTAATTTGAGCAATATCACTGTTACAGGTGTAATGATTACTGATGTACTTCCTGGTAGTGTAACCTTTGTTTCAAGCACACCAGTTCCGAGTGGCACTTCAGCACAAGGCTTAATATGGAATATTGGGACGATTAGTGCAGGGTATGAAGGATATATTGATTTGAAGGTAAGGATAGGAGCGGATATACCTGCTTCTAAGACATTAACTAATGTTGCTACGATTACCTGTGACTATAAAGATGGTGATATTACCAACAATCTGGCTACTGCGACTACTCATGTTATAACTCCAATAGCTAATATGGTAGTTAGAAAATATGGAATAATAGAAGTGGCTGCAGGAGAGGAGATGGAATATCAAATATTATATTATAACCAGGGTAATGCAACTGCAAAAGATGTATCTATGCGTGATATTCTGCCGACAGGAGTAACTTATGCTACTGATACAAGCGGTATTAAGGCTACTGTTACTGGTACAGAGGTTAGTTGGAACATAGGCTCAGTACCACCAGGTACTGGTAGTCAATTTACTATGATTGTTTTAGTTGGTACTTCTACATTAGGTACTTTGACCAATGTAGTTGAAATTTATCAGAAAGGGACATTGAACAGTCGTGCTACATGGACTACACAGAGCTACTTAGCAGAAGTTGATTTGAGTATATATAAATGTTCACCAGAGGAGGTTAAACCGGGTGAAGAATTGAGTTATTGGATAAATTATGCTAATAATGGAAATGTAGAGGCGGGAAGTGTTACTATTAATGATATATTGTCTGAAGATGTAGAATTTGTAAACAGTAGTCTGGGTACTCCTACTACTATCAATAATAACAAATTAACATGGAATATAAATACAATTCCACCAGGTTCACATAGCTCTTTTATACTCAAGGTAAAGGTAAAAGATGATGTTCCTGGGTCTACTACTTTGATTAATGTAGTTGAAATTGCATTTGTAGGTACTGATACTGATTATACTAATAATCGTGCAACTGTAACTACACATGTAGTTGTCCCAGCAATTGATTTGATGATTCGTAAATTTGTACCTTCTTCTGCAGCTCCTGCTCAGATATTAACTTATGATATTTCATACCGCAATATAGGCAATGCACAGGCTACTAATGTAATTATTACAGATATTTTACCTGAAGGTGTACAATATGCAACGGATACGAGTGGTCTACCAGTAGATATTCAACCAGGAGTAATCACATGGCAGGTAGGGATTTTACCTAAATCATATTTATGGAAATCATTTAAGATGAGTGTTTTGGTAGGAGATTTACCAGCTTCTACTACACTAACTAATGTCATCAAGATTGATGGCTGGGGTGATGAAATTAATCCTGTAAATAATCAGGCAACGGTGACCACTCATATTACCAGACCTGTCACTGACTTAAAGATTCATAAGAAAGGTAATAAACAGGTTATTGCAGGAGATGAGATAATTTATGATATTGGGTATAGAAATATTGGCAATATCCCGGCCCTGGATGTAAAGATTATTGATACCTTGCCTGCAGGGGTAAGTTATGCCACAGATACAAGTGGATTTCCATTGATTATTACAGGAAATAGGCTTACCTGGTTGGTGGGAACATTAGCGAGTAGTGGTGGTGGCAGATTCAGATTAATTGCTGATGTCCACCCGGAAATACAAGGTTCATCTTCGCTGACTAATTTAATTGAAATTACCTCTATTACCAATGAGGAAAACCTGAGTGATAATCAGAGCACATGGACAACTCATGTTGTTCCTCCAATAATTGATTTAAGGGTATATAAATGGGGTCCAAAGAAGGTCACCAGCGGTAAAAAAATTAAGTATAGAATTAATTATGGTAATAATGGAAATGTTGAGGTAAGGAATGTCCATCTTATTGATACCCTACCTGAAGGAGTAGATTTTGTTGCGGATGATAGCGGGTTACCATACACGATTATTGGCAGAGAAGTTAAGTGGGAAATAACAAGTTTGCCAAAACATACACACCGGACATTTATATTAATTGGGCGAGTAAGTGGTGTCGCGGCTTCTTCGACTTTATCTAATAAAATTGAGATTACTCTATTACCACAAGATATTAGACCAGAGAATAATTCTTTTATCGTTAGAACACATGTTGTTGACCCACGGGCAGACCTGATTATTCGTAAACAGGGCACTGGAGCAAGACCTGGACATGAAAAGACTTATTATATTACCTACTGGAATGATGGAACAGCTCGTGCCGATAATCTCAGAATTGTTGATTATTTACCTCGTGAAGTAATCTATGTTTCCAGCTCTCCTGAAGCCAGTTATGATTCTATAAATCACACGGTCTCGTGGAATATCCCTGCATTAGAACCTGATGAGCTGGGTAATTGCCAGATAAAGGTTAATGTCCTGACAAATCTTGAGCCGGGAACTCAATTACGCAATGAAGTGGTAATTACAACAACGACACCTGAAAGTAATTATAAGAATAATAAAGATATCGATACTGAACCAATAGTGAGTGCGGTTGACCCGAATGATAAATTAGTCAGCCCACAGTGGTATGTTGGTGGTGGTGGTGAATTAAATTATAAGATTAGATTTGAGAATGTGCCCGTAGAATATGGAACACATGCTATAGATATTACCATTACCGATAATCTTGATACAATATTTGACCGCTCAACATTACAATGGGGTGAAATAAGTGTTGGAGAAGGGACATATACCGTAGAAAATTACAATCGTGGCTCACTTACTTATAGTTATGACCAGACAACCGGTTTAATAAGATGGGAATTTAAAGGGATAAACCTTATGCCCAATACTACACCGCCTGTTGGAGAAGGATATGTTAGTTTCAAGGTCAAAGCGACTAATACCCTTTCTTCCGGCACAGAAGTTAGAAATAAAGCCAGTATTATCTTTGATTTTGCTGACCCAATAGAAACACCAACCTCAACAACAGTAGTTGACCTTAATGTGCCGAGTTCAAAAGTTAATACCTTATCGCCATATCAGACTTCAACAACATTCCTGGTAAGCTGGATTGGACAGGATACAGTGGGCACAATAAGTTACTACACGATTTATGTCTCTGAAAACAATGGGTCGTATACCTGCTGGTTAAATGGCACAAGGGCAGTTTCTGCGGACTTTAAAGGTGTGTATGGCAATAGCTATGCGTTTTATAGTCTTGCCGAGGATACTGTCTGGCAAGTGGAATCACCACCTGCTCAACCAGATGCCCGAACAATTATCTCACCATTATCTTACTTTAGATTTGCAACATTATCTGTTACCTCAATCTATAGTGGTGGAACGGTAGCGGTGACGCTTACCGCTTGTGAGGCTGATGGTACACCAATTGATACCTTCAACGGCACAGTAATATTACAAGATAAGGTTGGTTACCTGCAAGAGATAATATTTAACGGCACAAGCACGAGAAATGTGGTTGTTACCATACCGCAATCGCCAAATGCTGGAACAGATACGATATTTGCTTACTTTGAGAATCAAATAAGAGGAACAAGCTCATCATTCTTAGTCCTCATAAATAAAGATACCGGTGGAACTGTAACGCTTACCACCGCTATTGGCACAAGGAGGGTTGAACTGGGAACATTTACCGAAGATTTTTACATTACCATTAATCCCAGCCCGGCGGGCGTAAATATTCCAGAAAATGGACTTGCCACCTCTATTAGTGAAATTACTATGTATGGCACGGCGGGGAATTTACTCACAGGTAGTTTATCCGTATATCTTGAAATCCCATATTTAGATGCTGACGAGGATGGTGTTGTAGATGGAACAGCAATAGATGAAGATAGTTTGAGGTTACATATCTTCCGCGATAATAACTGGTGGATAACTGATAATTCAGGTGTGGATACTACACGAAATGTAGTCTATGGCCAGGCTAATTCTCTTTCAATCTTCATTCCTATTGGCACATCTGTTGCTCCGGAGACACTGGGGAAGGTCTCTGTTTATCCTAATCCATTCAAGCCAAATAGCGATTTAGGACATACACACATTACCTTTGGCGCCAAAAATGACTTAAGTCGAAGATTGACCAGGTATGCCACGATTAAGATATACGATATATCAGGAGAATTAATCAGAACATTAGAGGTAGTCCCGGGAGATAAGGGACAAAAGATATGGCTTGCAGATAACGATAGCGGTCAGAAGATAGCCAGTGGCATCTACATCTACCTCATTACCAATCCACAAGGGGAAAAATGTATCGGTAAACTGGCGATTGTTAGATAAGTAATAACCGTTCAGCCGTGTCCATCAGATGGGACAATATCAACTCAAAACTCAAATGTCAAAACTCAAAACCTTAAAACTAATAGATTCATTGAGATTTATTGCGACTGATGGAGAAGTCTTTAGTTTTAAGTTGTAGTTTTGAATTTTGCTTCATTTTAATGTCCCATAGGGACAATATATCGGTAGAAAATTTATGGAAAGATGAATTATACTGGAGTTTCGTGAATTTTCTATGATTCCTTTCTCCTTTAATCTTTGCGTTCTTTGCGGTCGATTTCTTTGCGTTCTTTGCGATTAAAAAAGGATAAATCGCAAAGGGCACAAAGGGAAGAAAATAAGTGAAGCATTTTTTATCAACTCAACTTCAAAGGATAAGTTGCAAAAAAAATCATCAGGCTTTTGAGCCTAATTTTGCCATCTTTGAGCAAAATAAACAGATTGAGAAGGATTCAGATAGCCTCAATGGCTCCTTAAATTAACGAAACTTCAGTTGACATCAAATTACAAAAAAATAATTTTTTTATCTTGAGATTTTTTAATTCTTGTGGTATAGTTTATATAAGCTAATAAATGGCTAAGAAGGAGAAAAATGGTGAAAGTATTTAAAATTGCTTTATATTCCTTTATCCTTTGTTTCCTGCCTATTAGTTTAAATGCAACAGATTTGACTTATCAAGCTAAAAAAATATCCACTCTTTCTAAACAAGTCCATAAATTATCATCTCAAATTGCCCCAGAAGGCATATTATCCCCGGAGGCAAAGAAGTTAACTAAGGTAATCGAAGATTTAGAGTTTTCCCTGAAGGCTACTCTAAAAGACATTAAATCTACCCCCCCCTCAATCAATCATCTAAAAAATCTACAAATAAAGATAGCCAGTGTAATACCGCGATTAGATTTAATCGACAAAGATGTCCAGATAAAGTTTAAACAGATAGAACAATTAGTTCAGACAAAGGGGTTTGGTGAAGAAGTATTTGCCAGACATAAAAGTTATGTTAAAGAGTATGATGAGAAACTATCCAGGCTAAAGAGGTATCTAAATGGATTAATTAATCAAACTACGGACATCGAACAACGGATTACGGAATTATTAAAGTACATAGAGACAGAGTTAAAGCTAGATAATGTATATCGTCCTGGTCCACAACCTGAACTACCCGAAAGGCGAATGCCACCTGCAGAGCGGAAATATGTGTCTATTGAGGAATTAGAGGGATATGAATCTGTTAAACCTCCTGAAGGAAAATTATTTACACAAGAGGAGTTAAACAAGGCACGAGAACAATTATCAACGATTAAAACTATACCTGAATTAACTGCACCTACAAAAGGTGATTTAGACGAGACACATGATATTCAGATTACGCAGGAGATTCAGGATTTAGCTGCCAGTTTAGACCATAA
>JBFLYA010000123.1 GCA_040757115.1 bacterium
CAGTTTAATGGCACTTCAGTAACAAAAATTCAAATATAACTTGACAGCAGATAAAATGTTTAGTATAATAAAATTGTAACCGTTCAGGCTATATATCAAAAGTGTAAGAAAGGGGATAAGGAGATAAAAGTGATATGGAGATAAGATAATAGAAATAGATTGAAATTTATAGAAATAGGTAGAAATTGATTGTGGAAAACAACAAATTGGTCACTGGTCAATGGTCATTGACTAATGACTAATTTCTATAAATTTCTATTAGTTTCTATTAATTTCAATTTTTTTAATAATATCTCCCTATCTCCTTAATCTCCACATCTCCTTTTGTTACACCACCTGAACGCTTACATAAAATTGTCATAATTTAATAAGGAGGAGATATAAAATGGAAAATGCAAAATGGAAAATGTTAGCGGTTATTATTCTTCTTGGTTATTCTTTAAATGTAGATGCCGCAATTTATAAAAAGGCAGGGACAACTGTTGGTCAGGTGTTAGAATTTGGTGTTGGAGCAAGGGCTTGTGCTATGGGTGAGGCATTTACCGGACTGGCAGATGATTTTAGCGCCTTCTACTGGAATCCCGCAGGTATTGCTCAAATTGAAGATTTAGAGTTTAATTTTATGCATAATGATTGGTTTCAAGGGATAAGATATGAACTTGTTTCCACTGTTTTACCATTAGAAGAAGAATTAGGAGCAATGGGCTTAAGTATCATCGTCTTAAAAGCAGATGACATCGTGGGGCGAGATACAAATGGAAATTTTACCTCAAATTTTGAAGCAAAAGACAGTGTTATGAGCCTTAGCTTTGGTCAAAGATGGAATGACAAAATATTAATTGGGGCAACGATTAAAAGGATTAACCTGCATATAGAAAACGAAGGAGGGACACAGTTTGCCTTTGATGCAGGTGGATTATATAAATTTCAGAATACTGATTTAACTCTCGGCGCAGTTGTCCAGAATATTGGTAAGAAGATAAAATTTATTGAAAAAGAGGAGCGATTACCTTTAAATTTCAAACTTGGCATTCTGTATAAGATGTTAGAAAAAAGAGTGTTACTAACATCAGATTTGAGTAAATCTATTGACCGTGCTCTAAAACTCAATCTGGGCACAGAAATAATTATTAATTCAATCACAAAATTCAGGTTTGGGTATAACTCAACTAATGATGCTGACAATGGTTTTACTGCGGGTATAGGACTTAAGATAAAAGATATAATTGAGTTAGATTATGCCTACATCCCTTATGGAGAACTTGGTGATTCTCAACGAATTTCGCTCACCACGAAATTTAAGGTTGAATAATTTTTTAATATGAACCCGATACTTAAAAAAATTTTTCCATTGATTCTATTCGTTATATTTGTAATTTATCTCTTTTATGCAACCCTTTACCCTTTTAATTTCTCTTTCCAGGAAGATAATATTCTTTATAATCTTAATAGGGTAAATATTATCCCTTTCAGTTGTTGGGGTGGCAGAGAAATTTCATGGTCGGATGTCGTCAGTAATCTTCTTCTTTTTATTCCCTATGGTTTCTTACTAAACTGGGAATTACAAAATAGAAACATTGGAAAACTTAAATCTAAATTAATATGTATCATCTCTGCTTTTTTACTTAGTTCGACATTGGAATTTTTACAATTGTTTTCTTTGAGAAGAAGAACCGGAATGACGGATATTGTCAATAACACGATTGGGAGTTGGATAGGTTGTGTTTTAAGTAATGATTTTTTAGTTTCTTTTAAAGATAAACTCTTTCATCAAATAAATCTACTCCGTCGTGAAAATCCTTTGCTTGTTTATTTAGGTTTATATAGTTTATTAATCATGCTTGTATTTATCTATCCCTTCGATATATCTATTGCGAGGGAGAATATATACTATGCGATTAAGAATTTTAACCTGACGCCTTTTTACTATCGGGGACATCTTAATATTTCTTTTAGTGAAAATGGGATTAATATAATTTTATTTATCATCTTTGGTTTTCTTGTTTATGTTTCATTTAGAAGATATTACTCGAAAATATTAACGCTATTTATCACCATATTCATAGGATTTTGTCTGGCAACTTTAATTGAATTTACTCAGATAATTATACCCAACAGAGTTCCAGATATAACTGATATTATTTTCTATATGATAGGAACTTTACTCGGCGACCTGCTCGCTTTTGTAACTTTATACAAAAAATAGGAAAATTATGAAATATAAATCCACTTTCCTTTTAACTTTTGCTATTCTTTCAGGAATAATTATAGGCATTGCCATTTTATTTCGTCCTGATATATATGTTCTTGCTGGTAGTTGTTTCGCCATAATCACTCTAATACTCATCTTTATTCGGCCATATTTTGGTATTATTATTTATTATGCGACTCTTTTTATGCTCCCGGAGGAATTAGCAGGAACTCCTGCTCCCTTGATAATATGTTTAATCACAACCTTATTTTGCCTTAAAGATGTTATTAAAACTCGAGGATATAAATTTGTCTTTGGGAAACAGAGTTATTTCCTATCAGGATTATGGTTAATGATGGTAGTATCCGTGGTTTTTGCCTACGAAAAAAGCCATTGTTGGAAACCATTATTAAGTTTTAGTAAAACATTTATATTTTATTTCGTAACAATTAATCTTATAAGGACAAAGAAAGATTTTAAAATACTACTCTGGGCAATCGCAGTTATCTTTGGCATTTTAGCCTTAAAGTGTAATGTTCATTGTTTTCTATTTGGACCTGGACGCGTTGCCGGTGCTGGGGGTGATAATAATCATTTTGCCTTAGCGTTAATAATGGCATTACCTTTTAGTATTTATCTATTCTTTTCAGAAAATCTACTCCTTAAAAAACTCCTTTTAGGAATAATCTCATTGTGTATCATTGCAACGGTTATTCTTACTTTTTCAAGAGGTGGTTTTATTGGATTAATTGGGGTATTAAGTTTAATATTTTTAAAGGCAAGAACTAAGGCATTAGCTCTCTATGGAATTGTATTTTTAGTTCTATTGTTCATAGTTTCAATACCTTCAGGATATATAGAAAGACTAAACACTATCTTAGAGTATCAGAAAGATGATTCTGCTATGGGAAGGATATACGCCTGGAGAGCAGGTGGACAGATGATATGGGAACGACCACTAATAGGAATAGGATTGGGTAATTTCGCTCCCTTAGCCCATACCTATGATTCCCGATTAGATAAATCTATGGAGGCTCATAACTCATTTATCCATTTAGCGGGTGAGTGTGGTTTGATTTCATTATTACTCTTTATTATGTTAATATCTACTTCGATGATAGATTCATATAGAATCAGAAGAAATATAGATGAAAGATTTTCTAAGATAACAGTTCCTGCTTGTAAAATAATAGAGGTAAGTCTTGGTGGATATGTGTTAGCGGGTAGTTTTCTAAGTGAGGTAAATTTTGAGCTTGTTTATCTTTTATTTGCATTGAGTGTGATACTTAAACGATTGTAAGCGTTCAGCAGTCATCTATCAGTTGTCAACTGATGGCTGACCGCTGGGTGTATGTAAAATTTGTGGGTAAAAAATATTGAGGAATATTCATCTTTTTGCCGATATAAAGAAATAGATGAAATTCAATGCGAAAATTACAAATTCCAAGCACCAAATCTCAAATAAATTCCAAATTCCAATTTCCAAATAAGTTTCAAATTCCAAAGATTATATGACAACGAGAGGAATTTATTTAGATTTCTCAATAATTGAAGAAAAAATCTTTTTCTTGTCTTGTTTGGAATTTTGAATTTTGGTCATTGAAATTTATTTGTAATTTGGTATTTGTGATTTGGAATTTTGTGATTTTCAATTGATTTAACCGTTAATTCAGACGGGTAAATAGTTACCCATAAATTTTACACGCACCCCTGACCGCTTACAAACGATTATACCAGAACACATAATATTCATCTCCCCTAATGTAGCGAAGGTCGATATATTCCTCAAGAATATAAAAAGTTACAACGGGAAGATGTTTAAATATATCAAATTAAATACGAGGAGGTAGGAAGATGAAAAAGAACACAATAAATATCTTAACAGCGTTGATAGTAAGTCTGTTTTTAATTGGATTAACTATCACACCGTCAAATGCCACAGGGTGGCCAGATTTGAAAATAGCAAAGGTGAAAAGACCAGAAGGCGTAAATCAACCACTTCCACCACTGCCACCAGTGCCAACAAAGGTAGTGATGAGTGACCCAGATGGCGATTCACAATTAAGCGATATCTACGAGTGGGAAGTCATTCCGGGTATTGGAGTCCCCACTGTAGATGTTGTTCAACTTGAGGCAGGGATAGGAATAAGTATGGGAAGTCCGGCGGTAACACTTCGACTCACATTTAACCAATGGACAGATATATCCACAGTCATTGGATATATTGACCTTGATACAGACCAGGACCGGTACACAGGATGGGGTCCGTGGAAATATCCTGAAATTGGAGGAGGGTTTGAATATGCTCTAGACTTCTTTTCCCTTCCTACTGTTTCAATTTACGATATAAATTGGAACTTGATGGGAGAACTAACCGCGGTTCTGGGAACAGATACCATTGAAATTACTATTCCATTAGGGATGCTTGGTAATGATGATGGGGTAATGGATTTAGAAATGATAGTGGGAAACTGGGATGCTCCAACAGATCTGGCGCCACCCTCAGATGCCTATAGCGCTCACTCAATACCAACAAACCCTGTGGTCAGAATGTTTAGTAACGATGAGGTGTATACAACTGGCGAGACACTGAATGCCGAGGTTAAGGTAGTTAATGACGGAGCTACAATGACGGTTGATGTCCACATTTATGCCCAGGGATTCCATCCCTCTCCACTATGGGGACAGGTTCCACTAGTTCTCATGGATGATGTAGTTATTCCTGCAGGATTTAATCTGACCGTGCCGGTGATAAGTTACCCCATTACACCTGCTTCACCACAAGGTATTACAAAATTAGGAGCAAGAATCTGTGACCCAACCACAGGTGATATTTTGAGTGATGGTTCTAAGTTAATCATTATCGAGTAGATGACGAATTCTCTCTCGTCTGTTCAATGGTCATTGAAATGACCATTGAACAGCGGGATTAAAAATTCCCTTTAACTAACCCCTTAAATATCCCAAATTCTAATTGATATACCTTCAATAATTCCTCATCAGGAATAATACTGTCAGATATACCCATTTTTGCGTCAGTAAATCTATCTGCAAAGGATAAAACCAGTAAAGTTCCAGTTCCTACTTTAACGCTCACACCAATTGTCTGATTCTCCGGGGTAAAGAAAATAGGATTGCCACCTTCAATAATGGCTGAATTTACCTCTGATGGATAATACTTATTAAATGGTTGGGCATAGAGATGGGATGAGTAGATGGATTGATTAATCTTTACGCCAAAGGCAGATAGAAGTGAATTAGCGGTAGAACTACCGTTAGACAGACTATCCAGGAGCAATATTTTTCCACCAGAATGGAGATAATCTTTAATCCAGGATATATCCTTTGATGTAAACTTCTTTTTAGGTTTGATGATGACTACGACTTCAGGTTTTTCCTTTTTAATATCTTCGCAGACTATTGGAAAATACCCCAGTCGTAATACCCATTGATAAAACATCTCAAAACTACACTCGTTATCCTGGACAAACCCTTTGATTGGGAGATTAAGGTCAGAATGTTTTGACTCAAAACAAATCTGAATTGGCTTAGTGTGAGGTTTTGGCAATGGATAATTTAATTTATTCACGAAGGTAAAACCGACCATCCCTAAAGCCGTCATAAAGATTATCAGAGGCAAAGATTGAATATTGAATTTAGAAATAAATAGCCCAACGACGAATAATCCTATTCCTAAAATCAAGAATAAGTAGTTTAACCGGCTCAGAAAATTTTCTCTATTTAACCAATTTAGTGTGCCTAAGAGTAATTCAGGTTTGCCTGGAATAAATGCCGAGAAGTTAGAGAAGCAGGTTGAATCTGTAAACCCCACCACCCGACCCTTGCCATATTTTACCCCAATTGTTTGAATAAAAGTCCCAAAATCCATCTTCGTGCTATCTATAACCTGGGGATAAAAATTACTGCTTGAATAATCAATATCTAACGACTTTAAGCCAGAAGATAAAATGACATTTTCCCATAAATAATCTTTTGGCTCAACAGAACTGGAAGTGGCAAAGAGAAAACAAGGCATATTTTGAACGATAGGATGTGGTAGAAGTTTTGGAGGATAATATACTTGCTCGAATTTTTTCTCAATATCAAATAGGCAATCATACCGAAAATAAAAACCAAATCTTTTTGCTATTGGATTAAGATAACAAGAAGAGCCAAAGACATTGGTATGTTCCCCTAATAAAAATAACCCACCACCAGCCTTAACAAATTCTACAATTGCCTCTATCTCCTTATCTAAAAACCTGGATGTAGGAATCTTCAAAACCAGAATATCATAATTACTTAATAATTTAGATGTTATTGAACCCAAATTGCGGTCCACTTTATAATAATAACTCAAATAGTCTGTCATACAGTAATAATTATAACCTGATTCCTGTCCATACCAGGTTGTATCGTATTTTCTGGTGGTTTTTTCCCAATCGCTATGTGCCTCATCTATGAGAATTCTTCCTTGTCCGGGGATACCAGGGTCATGAAATCCAAAATAACCAATGATAAATAACACCCCCAGACTGATTAAAACTAACCCTTTTATTTTTAAGGGGTTAAATGGTGGAGGTGTTATTTTAAGCTTAAAAAACCGACATAATAAAAATAGATAAGGAATAAAACTAAGTGTAATGATTGTTGGATTCCAGAAGAGAAAAACCTTATCTGCTTCCTCTTCATCAGGCACAAAATACTCCAGATAAAGAAATATTAATATCATTAAGATATACCTGAATATGAGGTAAAGCACGGTGGTGATGGTAAAAAGTCCGGTGGTTATCCACAATCTTCTGGAGGTAGAAAAGAGCCGAAGTAATATTATCCCTCCAATTAAAAGATTTAAGGCAGGAAAAACGCCCAATTTATCCCAGGTGGTAGGGAATTCATAGAGTTTCCGCATTGTCTCAATAAAGATAGTATCTTGACTTAAACTCACCGGCAGGGTTAAAAATTTTAGTATCTGGTAAATTACAGGGGTGAAGGCAGGACATTGTTGCCATTTAGCCGTAAAACACATATAAGGATGCCCAATAACACTCTGGACACTCAAAAATCCCCCCACTAACCATAAACTACAAACTAATGGCGCCAATCTGCGAAAAGGAAGTAGTAAGAAACTTAAACCTAAAACTGCTGGACCTAAATTATAAGGGAAAGGCAATATAAGATAAGCAATTAATAATGGCAGGCAAAAAAAAGGGTAGCGTTTATCAATATTCTCAAGTTTTACCTGTCGCAAACCAAATAAAAGAAAAATAATGGCTAATCCAATTAAAATAAAAGTCCCAAAATAATTAGTTTTAATATAAAGGGATGAAGAGAAAAGCCAGGTTGTTGAAATTAAAATCATGCAAAACCAGATACCAAACATCTTTTTACCTCCACTGAACTGCTGTAACTATTCACCGCAGAGACGCGGAGACACAGAGAAAAAATTAAAATCTATTGGCTATACGCTTAATTCCATTTCTAATAGACCTGGACCTAATGTCTTATGTATTTCAATTGCTGTACCAATAATTTTTTCTGTTATCTGATTTATTTCCATGTTTTCTCTGTTCCTCTGCGTCTCTGCGGTGAATTACTATCTGAACGGTTACAATTTGAAAATGCTCTTATCATACCATTACTTCTCCAGCGGTAATTATTTCTGTCTCTCCATTTTCTAATTCCACTAAAAGTCTTCCTTGTCCATCAATTGACACCGCAGAGCCTTCTATTGATTTATCTGGTAATTGAACCGTTATGTGTCTGCCCACGATTGAGGATAACTGGTTGATTTCATTTAAAAAAGGAGCGAGATTTTGCACCTTCTTGAATTTAAGATAATCTTTTTCCATACCTTCCAATATCTTTGCTAAAATTTCTATTATCGGAATTTCTTTTCCCAATGCATCTTTGAGTGATGTTGCCTTTGATGGAAGTGTTTGAGAATCCACATTGACATTAATCCCTACCCCGATAATAATATATCTAACCGCAACTTCAACCGTTGAGCTTTCTGTCAATATTCCACCTACTTTTTTATTATTGAGATACAGGTCATTAGGCCATTTGATAAGGATATTCAGGTTAGTCATTTCTTTGATTGCCCGGGCAATACTCAAGGCAACTAAAATCGTCAATCCAGAGGCTTGATTTATGTTCATTAAGGTTGGTGTGAGGACCAAAGAAAACCACAAACCTCCTTTTGGGGATATCCATGTTTTTGATGGTTGTCCTTTGCCTTCAGTCTGGATTTCGGCAATAACTAAAGTTCCTTCAGGTGCACCAAAAGCGGCTAATGAATGAGCAATATCCTGAGTTGAACCCACCTCGTCAAATGTATGTATCTGCCGACCGAAAATTTTACTCACAAGATTTTCTTTAATCTCTTGTGCCTGCCACATAAGTTTTCGCTCCTTTTCCCCTGAAAATAGGAAGTAGAAAGTAGAGAGTAGAAAGTAGAAAGTAAAGGAAACATCACTCCTCACGCCCATCTCCTTACCTCCCACCTTCTATCTCCTACCTACTATTTTCATCCTCATTTGTGAACCCACGGTTCATGAGCGTTTCCCCTGAAAATACATTCGCAGATTTCGCAGATTACACAGATTTTAGAACGGTTCACTTTTGTTTGAAATCTTGTAAGCGTTCAGGTGGTGTAACAAAAGGAGATGTGGAGATTAAGGAGATAGGGAGATATTATTAAAAAAATTGAAATTAATAGAAACTAATAGAAATTTATGGAAATTTGTTGTTTTCCACAATCAATTTCTACCTATTTCTATAAATTTCAATCTATTTCTATTATCTTATCTCCATATCACTCTTATCTCCTTATCCCCTTTCTTACACTTTTGATATATAGCCTGAACGGTTACGAAATCTTGTGGTTAGAAAATGGACTGTGAATGTTTACAAATGTATATCCGAAACAAATCATAGGGAAAACGATAAAATGAACCGTCCCCAGATTTTTAATTTTTCCTCCCTCGCTGGCGGGGAGATTGTTTGATAGATTATCCTGACAGAGCACTCCATAAATCCATCTTAAGTTGGGATATGGATTGAAATAATATCCCGTTCATCCCAATTTTACTTGCCGAGGCAATATGTTCTTTTATATCATCGATATAAATACATTTTTCTGCCTCAACATTTGCCCTTTTTAACGCTTCATAAAATATCTCTTTAGCTGGTTTGCTAAATCCTACCTGATATGATAAAATATACTCATCTATAAAATTTAAGACATCAAATTTAGCCATAGCGAATTCAAAGTGTATTTCGTTGGTATTTGACAATAAAAAGAGTTTATATCTACCTCTAAGACTCAATAATATCTCTTCAATCCCTTCATTTAGCCAGAAAATATCTTGCCAGATTTGTTTAAACCCTGTCAAGGAAATATTTAATTTAAGTCTATTTGATACCTTTTTAAAAAAATCCCTTGTTGAAATCTTTCCTTCATCATACAATCGCTCTAATCCAGAGGTAAATATTATCTCATAAACTTGTTGTGGTGAAAATCTGGATATTTGAGATAATTTTCTACAGATGATATTATGGTCAAAATTTAAGATGACATTGCCTAAGTCAAAGATTATTAATTTAATCATAGTTGTAATGTAACTATTCAGCCACAGATGGACACGGATGAAACACTGAAAATTCGGGACGGTTCCTTTTATCGTTTTTCCTATGATTTTTGTTGGAAATTGGAAATTAGAAATTGGGCTTTTGTCTCTCTCCCTAATTTCCAATTTCTAATTTCAATCCGCAAGCTTTCAAACAAAAGTGAACCGTCCCTAAAATTCGTAATCCGTGTCCGTAATTAGGCTAAAGGTTTTTCCGCCTGTTGTCCTCTGCCTTCTGCCCTCTGCCCTCTGCCTTCTGCCCTCTGTATTTATCCGTGCTAATCCGTGTTAATCAGTGGCTGAATAGTTACGACTAAAGTAAATATTTTATCCACTTCTTCTAAACTATTTACGACCAAATCGGCACAAGAGAAATCCAGTCCTTGAGTAAACTGGTTTGGAACAGCGATACATTTCATTTTAGCCGCTTTTGCTGACATTACACCTGTTAGTGCATCTTCTAACACCAGGCACTCTTGCGGACTAATGTTTAATTTTTCTGCGGCTAATAAGTAAATATCAGGATTTGGCTTACCGTATTTGACCTCTTCTCCAGAAACAATTACTTCAAACTGCTCAACGATGCCTAATTTATTAACAATCAATTCAATAAATCGTCTTTTGGAAGATGAGGCAATGGCTTTCCTTATTCCGATTTCATTTAATAGATGAAGGAGCTTAAAAAATCCAGGCATAGGTTTTATATTTTGTGCCAGAAGTCTTGTATAAATCTCTTCTCGCTCTTCTAAAAGCTTTATTGCTGGTTCCTCCAATTCAAGTTCTTCTTTGAATATCGTTAAACTTTCAATCGGGAGTCTTCCCATCAATTTTTGTTTAAGCGGTAGGGTAAAGCATTTACCTCTTTTTGCGGCTACCTGTTTCATTGCCTCAGAATATAAAGGCTCGGTATCAACCATTAGCCCATCCATATCAAAAATAACGGCTTTAATGGAGTAGTTTCTTTTCATTAGTTTCCCTGTCTAAAGTTTCACCATTTGTAAGCGTTCAGCCACAGAGGCACAGAGTTCACAGAGAATTAAGGAAATTAACCACAAATGCACACGAATTAACCTCTGACATCCCATAAATGTAGTGCGAACCTTATTGCTTTTTCATAAATAGGTTCCTCTTTTGGGGAGAGCGATAGCAAGAAGAACTTTAATGTAAATATCAAAATGCAAATATCAAAATTACAATGCAAAATGCAAAAATACTTGTAAATTAACAAAGTAGCTGGAGAATATTTTGATTTTTGATTTGTAATTTTACATTTTGATGTTTGATTTTTAATTTATTTTATGGTATTCCAGAAAAGTGGAAGTTAATTTTGCAAAAACCATTAGGTTCGC
>JBFLYA010000124.1 GCA_040757115.1 bacterium
CTGAACGGTTACTAATGGATTAGTGAAATGGGGAAGATAATCGAGATTCCATTTACAGAGAATCTTATTAAATTTATCGGCGAACAGATACTTGAAAAACAAAGGTATGATTATTCATCAACCGCTGTTGTATTTGCCCATCGCCGTCCAATTCTGTATCTTCGCCAGATGATGACGAAACAACTAAATCAGCCATTCTTTCCGCCAAAGATGTTCTCAATGGACGATTTTATCTCCTCTCTAACCTCACAAATCCTGCCTGATTTTACCCTCGTAAACAGACTGGATAGCATCTATCTGCTTTTTCAGGCAGTTACAAAACTCAACAAGAACCCCTGGGATAAACCGGGTTTTTCATTTGCTCAATTTTTACCCTGGGGAATAAAGATTGAACGGGTAATCGAAGAAATTGACATTGAAATGGTTAAAGATGAAAACCTCAAGGGTATCCAGATAGAAGAACTATGGGAACCAAATGTTGTCCGCAATGCTGGTCTTTTAATGGGGCATCTTGCAGAGATTCGTAAAATTTATCATACCCTTCTTGATGAGCAAGGTCTGATAACTCGTGGTAGAAATTATGCACTGGCGGCGGAGAATATCGAAGAATTATCTCTTCCATTCAAAACCATCTATTTTGGTGGACTTTTTGCGATGAGTCAGGCAGAGAAAACGATTATTCGCTATCTCCTCAAACAACCAGCCGTTACTTTTATCCGTCAGAACGATGAAATCCAATGGACACCATTTGAAGAAATGAATGAATGGGTAGAAGAGATAGAGCACGGAACACAAAGCACACAACACAGAGCAGAGATATTTTTACATGAGGCATTTAACACTCACTCTGAGATAGTGGAATTAAGAGATATTATCACAGAAGACCGGTCTGAGTATGAAAAAACAGCCATTGTTTTACCTGACCCTGAACCGCTTATTCCTTTACTCTCTGAGGTAATGACTACCCTTGAGACAGACTATAATATCACGATGGGCTATCCAGCAGTCAGAACACCAATTTATGCCCTTTTAGACCTTTTTATAAAACTTCAGGAAACAAGGCGAGATAACACTTATTATGTTGATGCCTATCTCTCCCTTCTAATGCATCCCTATATTAAAAACATTCAGCACCAACTTAAATCTACCCAGATGCGAATTCTGATTCATTCTATAGAGGAAATACTTCTGAACAAGGGGAAAATGTTTAATAGCCTTGATGAAATTGAGGAGGAGGCTGAAATATTTGAGCAGGCACAGCGATTGACTGCAGGAGAGGTTACCACTGCGGATTTCAAAAATACCCTGATTGAGTGCCACGATATCTTTATCAGGAGAATGGATGGAATCAGGACTCTTGCCTCTCTGGCAGATTTTTTCGAGGGAATTCTCATCTATCTGGCAAAATTCAGCCCGGCTATTCACTATCCATTTTCTGGAGAGTTTTTCAATAGTTTTTTTCTTTTTCTGGACAAAATCAAAATCTCCATCCTCAAAGACGAAGAATTTAAAGATACTAATAACCTCATCAATCTCTTTCGTTATATTGTTAGAGAAGAGCAAATTGCATTTCAGGGAGAGCCGCTTAAAGGTCTGCAGATTATGGGGTTATTGGAAACACGGGCTTTAAATTTCGACAAAATCTTTTTATTAAATGCCAACGAAGGTATTCTTCCAGCAAGTGAACCTTTTGATTCGCTTTTGCCACTTCCATTAAGGACTGCTCTGAAAATGCCACTTCACTATCACAATGAAGAAATCTACCGCTATCATTTCCATCATCTCGTCTCATCCAGTCGCCAGATTCATATCTTCTACTTGAAAACTGAAAAACAACTTCGCAGTCGGTTTGTTGAAAAATTAGTCTGGGAAGAAGAAAAAAGAAAGGGACAGATAGGAGTTTTGAAAGCAAGTCAGGTGGCATTAAATGTTTCGTTTCCTCGACGGCATAGGTTTGAGGTAGCTAAAAATCAGGAAATTCTCGATATTTTATATAAAATAAACCTTTCGGCGACTGACCTGGAATCTTATCTGGACTGCCCGGTTAAATTTTATTTCTCAAAGGTGCTAAGGCTTAAAGAAAAAGAGGAGATACCAGATGAACTCGAGGCTGAACGGATTGGAAATATTCTTCATCAGATATTGGAACGGCTTTATCGCCCCCTTTGCGGCATAGGAATTCTGGGAGAAAAAGAGTATGTTGAACTTGAGAGAAATCTGTCTGGGGTAGTAGAATCTGTTTTTCTGGAGAATTTTGGCGAGATTCGAGGCGAACAGTATCTTCTTCAAGAGATAACTGTTGCCCGTTTAAAAAAATATATCCAATCAGAAAAGAAACATATTGGCAACTGCACAATAATCTCTACTGAAGAAAATTTATCCTGTTCTTTTTCACTGGCTGATGGAATTAGTATTTGCCTGACTGGTCGTGCCGACCGTATCGACCATCTGGGAAAAGAATGGATGATAATTGATTACAAATCAGGGAATCTAAAAAGATTTAGACTATTTGATAAGATATTGAAATCCCGTGATGAGATGAAGAAGGAAATAGAGTCTCTTCAACTTCCTTTTTACGCCTTGCTTTATCAAAGGATGCATCATATCCTGCGCAGTGAAATAAATTCTAAACTGGTTTCTCTTCGTCTGGATGAAGAAAAACTCCTTTTTGATGAAAATGTTGACCGTGAGGAGTTTTTAGAGGAGATATTTCTTCCGACATTGAGGAATCTTATCGCGGAAATATTAAGTCCAGATATTCCCTTTGTGGTCGATGGCAAGGAAGAAAGGTGCCGTTTTTGTCCTTTTCCAACCTTCTGCCGCAAGGGATGAAATATGTTTTGACTGGTTATGAGGTAATCTACAATGCCAATTTCAGTTTTGAATCCTTTTATTTCTTTAATTAAAAAATCACCTCAGTTTATTACCATTAGAAAAAATATCATCCAGGGCATAAAAAAACAATCTATTTCTGGGCTTTATGGCTCGGCAAAGGCATATTTCCTTGCCGCATTAAAAAATGAAGTCAATCGTCCATTCTTGATTATCCTGCCAGGCCAAACTGAAGCAGAAAGATTCTATACAGACCTCCAGGCTTTTTCAGAAAAAGAAGTCCTTTTTTTCCCGGATTTAGAAATCCTATCTACGGATGAAATACCACCACACAAGGAATTAGTTGGTCAACGACTGGCTGTCTTAGATAGATTATTATCTGCAAAATCAGAAGATGTCATCATCGTTAGCCCCATTCGGGCTATCCTTTATAAGACCTTTTCGCCCAATACCTTACAGCAGACAAAAATTTCCATCCAAACAAGTATTAGTCTTGATATTCTCCTTGATAAACTTATCCAGCATGGATATTTGCGGGATGAGATGGTGGAAACAAAAGGCACATTTAGCCATCGCGGTGGAATTGTTGATGTTTATCCTGTCCATGCTGACCTTCCTGTCCGTATTGAATTTTTTGGGGATGAAATTGAGTCTCTCCGCCAGTTCGATACCATTACCCAAAGGTCAGTGGCTTTTATTGACCAGGTAACTATCCTGCCTGTGCAAGAAAATATCAAGGAAAATGACGGCAGTATCTTTGATTACCTGTTAGAATCTTCTCTGGTCGTTCTGGATGACCCGGCTTATCTCCAGAATGAGGCTAATCGGTTACAAAATGTAGGTAAATTCAATATTCAAGGTTTGACACAACCCCTTGTAACCTTTGAAGATGGTGGAGAATTTGAGTTTTTTACCCGACCTATTTTAGAATTTAAAAACAACATTGCCTTATTTATTGATGAATATAAAAATTGGCAGGAAGAAGGTAATCAGATTGTCGTCATTGCTGGATACAAAGGACAGGAAATGCGAATAAAGGAGTTATTGAAAGATGAGAATTTAATCATTACCTCGGCTGATATTAAACAGGGATTTCAATTTAGAGAAATTCAATTGGTTTTAGTTACCGATAAAGAGATTTTTGGCTATCAAGCACCAATCCAGCTACGAAGATTTGACCATTCAGACACTCTGCCTATTTCAACATTTACCGATCTTAAAATCGGTGATTATGTTGTCCATAATAATTTTGGCATAGGTAGATATGCTGGCATAACCACCCTTAAGGTAGAAGGGGTAAAAAAAGACCTGCTTTTGATTGAATATGCCCAGGGAGATAAACTTTATATTCCTTTAGACCAATTTGGGTTAGTCAATAAGTATATTGGAGATAAAGATAGACCTCCAAAAATATATCGTCTGGCAGATCCCACCTGGACACGGGTAAAGAACAAGGTCAAAAAGTCCCTTGAGTCAATTGCTAAGGAGTTAATTGAGTTGTATGCGGCAAGAAAATCATTGCCAGGATTTGCTTTTTCTAAAGATACTGATTGGCAATATGAATTTGAGGAAGGATTTATTTACGAGGAGACACCTGACCAACTCAAGGCAATTTCAGACATTAAAAAAGATATGGAAAATCCTCAACCAATGGACAGGTTAATTTGTGGTGATGTCGGATATGGAAAAACAGAGGTTGCTTTGAGAGGGGCATTTAAAGCCGTGCTAAATAGCAAGCAGGTCGCCGTCCTCGTTCCCACAACGATTTTAGCCTTTCAGCACTACAATACCTTTGTGCAAAGACTTGCTCCTTTCCCAATCAAGGTAGAGATGTTAAGTCGGTTCAAGACTAAAGCGCAACAACGAAAGATAATTGAGGGATTAAAAAACGGCCAGGTCGATATTTGTATTGGCACACATCGCCTGCTTCAAAAGGATATTGCCTTTCATAATTTAGGTCTTTTGGTGATTGATGAAGAACAACGATTTGGGGTAAAACATAAAGAAAAACTTAAAACATTACGCAAATTGGTTGATGTTCTGACATTGACCGCAACACCTATTCCCAGAACCTTGTATATGTCTTTATCTGGAGCCAGGGATATGAGTATTATCAATACCCCGCCTCCAGAACGATTACCGATAAAGACATTTATTTTGCCTTTTAATAAACAGGTGATTAGAGAAGCGGTTCTTCGTGAGATGGAGCGTGGCGGACAAATCTATTTTGTTCATACTGAGGTGAAAACAATCTCTCGACTATCTTTGTCTTTAACCCAGATAGTTCCTGAGGCAAAAATTGCCATTGCCCATGGCCAGATGGACGAACATGAACTTGAAAATATAATGTTAGAGTTTTTAAACCATAAATATGATGTCTTACTCTCCACCTCAATTATTGAATCAGGCATAGACATATCTACGGTCAATACGATTATTATTAATAATGCCCACCAGTTTGGTCTGGCACAACTTTATCAATTAAGGGGACGGGTTGGTCGGTCAAAACATATGGCTTATGCCTATCTTTTTTATCCAACAGAATTTATGGTCTCCGAGATGGCTAAAGAAAGATTGGAGGCAATACGCGAATTTTCAGATTTAGGTTCTGGATTTAAAGTGGCAATGCGCGACCTGGAAATACGCGGGGCAGGCAATATCCTTGGTGCTGAACAACACGGCAATTTACTTGAAGTCGGATTTGATTTATATTGTAAATTACTTCAGGAGGCAGTCGCCAGGGTAAAAGGAGAAAAAATCGTAGATGAGACCTTGCCAGGTATAGATTTACCCTGTGATACTTATATCCCGGAAGAATATATTAAAGATATTACTCAACGATATGCCGTCTATAAAAAACTGTCATCCTGTAAAGACTTTAATGCCTTACAAGAAGTTAAAGAAGAATTGGCGGATAGATACGGGAAAATCCCAATGCCTGTCCAGAGGCTTTTAGAGCTTTTCCAGATGCGGTTGATGGCAAAAAAAGTCGGTATTACCTCCTTGAGTATCTCTAAAGGATATATGACCATTGAATTACCGTCGGATGAAAAATTAATCCCAAATGTTCTTTCTTTAGTCACTACCTTTCCTGAATATTTAACACTAAATCCAAGAAAAACTAATTGCTTGATTTTAAAATGGGGTAAAGATGAGGAAAAGAGTATTTCGTTTTTGAGAAAGGTATTGGAGAAATTGGAAGTGTAGGACGCAAGATTTCGACCTCTGCAGTTAAAATAAACCACGAAGGGCACGAAGACCACGAAGAAAAAATATTGTAACTATTCAGTAATTATTCAGCCACAGATTAACACGGATAAATAGCAGAGGACAGAGGGCAGAAGGCAGAAGGCAGAGGGCAGAGGACAGAGGGCAGAAGGCAGAGGGCAGAGGACAGAGGGCAGAAGGCAGAAGACAGAGGGCAGAGGACAGAGGGCAGAGGACAACAGGAGAAAAACCCTTTAGCCTAATTACGGACACGGATACCGGACACGATTCACGAATTTTCCGTGTTTCATCCGTGTCCATCTGTGGCTGAATAGTTACGATTTGGTTTATAATTCTTCGTGCCCTTCGTGTTCTTCGTGGTTTTAAAAGATGTGAGGAAAGTTAATCTAACCGCACAGGTGGAAAATTTGTGTGGAGCAACGCCAACACACAATTCTGGGTTGAACTAACACAATGGAGTATTATTTGGAATTTGAATAAAAGGCTATTTTGGATTTGGTAGGTTTAGTTGTCTATTTTTGAGACTTCTATAGTTCGCTTTAATCCAGGTGTGAATGATTTTAAGCCGCATAAAGGGAATATTATCGGTTTTTGTTTCCCTATTTACAAATTTACATATTACTTAATTAAGTAATATACCTAAAAAGAAAATTCATTATTATCAGATAGTTACAAACCTATTACTTAAAAATTGGGAAGTTACGGATCAAGATAAAATAATTTACATACGGGGGTGGCTATCATGCTCCCGATGAGTACAATTTTTATAGGTCGCTGTCCCTGTTTTTGTCCTTATCAACATCATCTCTTTTTTATCCCGCAAGGAATCCTATAGAGCCTCTGGCGTCCTGGCGACCTCAAGGGATAGGTGTGCCCTCTTACGAAAAACTAAACATATACAATTCCTACTGTTTGGGTTTTTTCGGCTGATTGTTCTCGATACGATGTTGAAAAAGCAAGTTTTTATCAGCAAAATACAAAATCATCCTCCCAAACCAGTCAATTTTCCAGCTGCCTTGGCAAGAGGATTAAGAATTTTCTCTACCAATTCAATTGAAGCCGACTCTTTACCTATCCGAATCTTCCATTTTCCATCCTTGTAGGTAGCCTCCCCTTTAATAGTTGCAGCAAATAATATCATAGCTGCTGCTGTGCCAACAGCAAGGATGATACCTGCAAACATATCGTCATCCTTGTATGTCTTCAACTCTTCGGCTAAGATTTTTTCTAGTCCAGGTTGTTGCGCCATGGCTAATAATATGTTTCTGGCACAGTCAGATGCGTCCTTAGCATCCAGGGTTTTCCCTTTTTCATCAGACGATAATTTAAAAATCGGAGATAACTCTTTAGATCCCTTAATTTCTGCAGGAACTAAGCCGATTAATTCTCCTTCACCCTCTTCAAGACCGCTGAAAATTTTTCTGCTAAAATGGTTAAAAAAACGCGTGACTTGAAAGTCGTCAAATTTGGTTATTTGTTCTATTAGTTTTTGTGACATTTTTACCTCCAATCTCCAATTAGTGAAAAGGCGGCCCAATGGTACGGGTCGGAAGTTTTGTCAGTATTCTTGAATTCAAGAACCGTGTTGCGCCAAGCTATAGCCCGGCTGTTGCCCTTCTTTAGCCAATAATTATAAAAGGTTGTGGCAAATTGGGAAGTTGTTTGTGCCGAGGTTTGCCAGTTTGTAGATAGAATACTGGTCGCTCCATTTTGTAAGAAAGCCCATTCTAATCCTAAGGGATCCCCACCGAAACCCCGCTTTGCAAGGCCACTTACACAAGCCTGGAGGGTTACATGGCTATTGGAGAAGTCTAATTTTAAATCTAAAATTTTTTCAGGAGACAATATATGTTCTTCTCCTTCACCTTTACCCAAAATTTCCAGGTCTGGTAAATCTTCGTTAGCCGATAATATTAGACCGGCTGATTTAAAGGGATTAGGATCAATTTTTAATTTACCATCAGGGAATCGTCCGTGTGTTGCAAAATGTAATAACTTATCTTGAAGGTTTGTTACGGATAGTTTTCCTATGTCAGCCTCCTCGTGGACTAACATTGTGCCTCCTTTCATATGTTTATTCAGCCATTTACCGGCTTCTTTAAAGGCATTAACCTTGGCCTGATTTTCCAAGTCTTGTCGGGAAGGCACCTCAACATGAATAAAATACTCTGGGATTTGAGCATTTCGTTTAAAAATTTGGTCTAAAGAATGCGCTCCCGGAATACGGGAAAGAGAAAAGAGTTCTACTAATGGCCTGCCATTCACTTCCATATAATGAAATGGGATAATCAGTAGTGCATCATGGGGTGAATAACATAAATGTTCGCCTTCCTTAATCTGTCCTTCATCCAATAACGGACCAATAAACTCAATGAGTCGGCTTAACTGTTGGGGAACATCATTAGGAATTCTGGGCCCAAAAGGATTAGATGGATCCGGTTTACCCCACAACTCAGGATTACTAATAGAACCCAAATAATTAATACTTTCTTTGGATATAGCAACCTTGGTAGCCTCAATATGTCCTAAAGAGGTTTGCATGGCACAAAACATCCAATCATCATCCACGAAAGTTGTTAAATAATGGCTTGAAAGTTCTTTCATCCAGTTAGGAAGTTCATTGAGAGCTTTGGAGAATTCCCTTTCGGTAGCAGGTTTCCCTGTTTTTTTAGTTTGGATGTCTGCGAGAATTCGGCTTTTACTGGCCTCAATTGCTTCCATGAGTTCTTTATATCGTCCTAACTTGTAAAACAATGTACAAAGGGAAGCATATAAATATGGATAACGCTCGCTTAAACGAGCCCTTTCAACAGGATCAGCTATTTTACTTCTGGCATTTTCAATATTTGTCCTTATTCTCTGTAGTTGTTCCACTGCTTGTTCTTCACGATTTGTACGGTTGTAAGCCAGATATAAAGACCAACAAGCCTCATTTTCCGTATCAGGAAAATGATGTTCCTTCATCCAATCTCTTCCAAAAATTAAGATGGGTTCTATCTTAGCAATTTCTTCAGGATCATTACCCTTTTCTGGATCAGTAAATAGATAACTGGCATCAATAATTTTTTGTTTGACGGTTAAAACATTAAGGGCACCCGAAGTTCCAAGAACTTCTGAATCTATGATTACCCCGGCTATATCCTTCAAACTTTTATAATACTCCAACGAATCTTCTTGAGTTTCCTCAGTTTCTTTAGCACATCCAAGGGGTCCCAAAACATCTATAAGCTCTTCCCTGCCAGGACATTTAACTTTACCAAGTAAGTCCGTTCCGCCTCCCTTATGTTGATCAATTCGGTATTTTAGTGCCCGGTATTGAACCTGGGTGAAAGTTGGGAGGGAAGATTCATCTATTTCGTTCAAATGTTTCTCTGCCTCATCGTATTCTTCCAAGTCTAATTCAGATTCAATCCTCTTGAGTAAAACCATATAGAGGTTATCTGTATCACCAATTGATCGGAGCCATTCAATAGGCTCATCAATCAATTTTATGGTGTCCTGGTGCAGTCCTATGTTTTGAAGAGTGGTCATCCAATTCAAAGCTGCTCGACCTGCAATCATTCTTAAAGTCATTGTGTCACCCTGGTCAGCTTCGTAACCTTCCCGGGCCAATAAGTAACATGATTTTGCTATCCTTTTACCCAATTCATAATTTCCTGATAGCAGACAACCATGAGCCAGGAAATCCATAGATTGGGGGACCATTTCCGGAATGGAACTTTGTGCGGATTGTAAGGCTTCTTCCTTGAAAGGCATTGATGGACAGTCCTCTACAAATTCGATTCTTTCATTTTGATTGCCTTTCTTAAAAATTTCAAGAATCTCATTAACAGATAGATTATCAATAGAAGAAATCATACGAATTGCTCCTTTCTTTTTCTAACAATAAAATAAACAGTGAGCGATAGTAAATCCGCTTCATTGGTTAGGCAAAAGATTCACTCCACAAATGTTTTTCTCATTTCTTCCAGCTTGCCAAACTATCTCATTTCAGTAAGCTTACCAAGAAATATTTAGCTTTTAAGGTTTGACCATAGCTCTGCTCCTGACTCTGCCGATAGTACTTTCCCGGCGATGTAATAAATTTTGTTCCCTTTTATATCACCATCTTTTTATCTAAAATGCGTTTGATTGCTCGAGATTAACCTTAGCTATGTCCTGGAGACCTTATGGGCATCGAATTCTTAATGCGTTAGATAGTGTATTCATACAAGGTGTCCTAACTCCTGCCTGAGTTACTTGTTCTCAGCAAGAAGGTCAAGGGTTAATATGAAGGGGGTGTCCAGTCAATGCCCGCATCAGCCGCCATACCCATTAAATCGCCAACGCGACTCTCATAGCGTTGACGTGCAAGATCATCCAATTGGTGCATTTGTGTTTGGGCTTGCATGAGCATCTGCGCAATTTGAGCTTGTTGTTGGGGATTCAATTGGCTATTGTTTCCTTGAGGGATATGAGTCAACATTCCCTCAATTTGGGACAACATCTGATTGAAGTTTCTCTCTGCGTGCCGTACAGCCACTTTTGCCAGCCATACAAAAGACACGACCCAAATGACCCCCCGGCTACCGATAAAACTGCACCTATGATGAAAATCCAAAGAATATCCATCTTTGTACCTCCGTAGGGATTAGGGGACGTTCTTGACTCATAACTGATAGGAAATTGATTTTTTGAGTGTTTTGGGTATTATATCCATTTGTGCCCATTGTGAGGATATTTTACCACAAATTTTATCCTTTGTCAACAAAAAATTCGGCTCTTTTGAAAAAGATTGACATACTTAATAACTTTTTAGAAAACTGCTCCCTTCTCCTAATATACTCTCCTTCTTCTGTAAAAATGTAATATCATATTAATTGTATTTTGTCAAGTGTTTTTTTTGAGGGTGTTGAAAAAGTCGTTTTTTAGGAAAGGGTAGTTTTTGGAGGGGTGAATTTTCTAAAAACTGCAAAACTGCCTCCCTCTTTGAATTTAACCTGCAATCGGCAAGTGAGCTAACCAGAATAGCGTTAACCCCTTGATATATCAGTAGTTAATCTGTTAAAAAATCTGTAGATTTTTTAACAAAAATGATTGACATTGGCCTCCTTCTATGC
>JBFLYA010000125.1:0-5258 GCA_040757115.1 bacterium
GGGGATAAGGAGATAAGAGTGATATGGAGATAAGATAATAGAAATAGATTGAAATTTATAGAAATAGGTAGAAATTGATTGGGGAAAACAACAAATTTCCATAAATTTCTATTAATTTCAATTTTTTTAATAATATCTCTCTATCTCCTTAATCTCCACATCTCCTTTTGTTACACCACCTGAACGCTTACAAAATTTCTTAATAGATTGAGTAATTCCCTCAACATCTAACCCATACTTTTTAAAAAGTATTTCACTTGCTCCGTGTTCGATAAATTGGTCTGGAAATCCCAGACATTTAACCCTGACATCCTGAATTTGATTTGCATTCAATAACTCCAGAATAGCACTTCCAAATCCACCACTAACAATATGGTCTTCGATGGTGATGATTTTTTTAGTTTTGAGATTTAAAATCAGAGTTTTATCTAATGGTTTAACAAATCGGGCATTGACGACGCCGATGTTTTTTAAGTTTTTCGCCACCTCTAAAGCGGGATAGACCATTTTCCCCAGAGCAAGAATAACTGCTTCATTACCTTCGACTAAAACTTCGGCTTCACCAATTTTAAAAGGGGTTTGTTTTTCTTCAATTTTAAGTGGGCAACCTCTTGGGTAACGAATAGCACAAGGTTGATTACTTGAGATAGCCAGATTCAGCATCATTACAAGTTCTGTTGTGTCTTTTGGGGACATAATAACCAGATTGGGAATATGTCGTAAATAAGCGATGTCAAACAAACCTTGATGAGTCGGTCCATCTTCACCAACTACTCCTGCCCGATCAATACAAAATACCACAGGTAAATTCATCAGACAGACATCATGCAAAATCTGGTCATAAGCTCGTTGTAAGAATGTAGAATAAATTGCACAAACAGGTTTAAGTCCCATTGAAGCCATTCCTGCGGCAAATGTCACGGCATGCTCTTCGGCAATACCTACATCAAAGAACCTTTCCGGATGACTTTCTTTAAAATATTTTAATCCTGTGCCTTCAGCCATAGCCGCCGTAATTGCTACAATCTTTGAATCATTTTTCGCTAAATCAGTTAAAGTTTTTCCCATCACTGCTGAGAATGATAATTTCTCATTCTCCAATGGTTTGCCAGTGGCAATGTCAAAAGGGCTTGTTCCATGAAACCACTCAGGATTTTTCTCTGCCGGCTCATAGCCTTTACCTTTTTTCGTAAAAATATGTAAAAGCCGGGGACCTTTTAAGTCTTTAATCTTTCCTAAAACATTAATTAATAAATCCAGGTTATGTCCGTCAATGGGACCAAAATATCTAAATCCTAATTCTTCAAATAATGCCCCATGAATTAATATATTTTTTATCCCCTCTTCTACTTTTTTAACTAATGTGCTCATTGGTGTGCCAATTCTGGGGACTTTAGTAATTAACTCTTGAATATCTTCTCGCAATCGAGAATAAATAGGCATCGTTATAAGTCTATTCAAATAACCGGCAAGTGCACCAATCGTCCTTGAGATAGACATTTCGTTACTGTTTAAAATAACCAGCAAATCTTTTTGAAGTTGGCCGGCATGATTTAATGACTCAAAAGCCATTCCACCAGATAATGCCCCATCACCAATAACCACGACTATTTTCTTTGACCCATCACCTTCAAATTCTTTCGCTATTGCCAAACCTAATCCGGCGGAGATAGAAGTGCTGGCATGACCGGTATTAAAGACATCATAATACGATTCTTCTCGCTTGGGGAAACCTGATATTCCACCATATTGTCGTAATGTCTGAAATTGTGATTTTCTACCTGTAAGTAATTTATGGGCATAACATTGATGACCAACATCCCAGATAATTTTATCAACAGGGGTATTGTAAATATAATGAAGGGCAATAGTTAATTCTACCACTCCCAGATTAGAGGACAGGTGTCCACCTGTGTTTGAAACGGTTTTGATTATCTCTTGCCTTATTTCATCTGCAATCTTTTTTAATTGGCTAATATTTAGTTTTTTAAGTTCTGCTGGAGAAGAAATCTCTTCAAGTAACTCCATTGTTCCCATCTTAATTTTATTATACACCATTTAATTAAAATTTGCAATAATTTTTTTGTACCTGTTCACCGCACAGACAAAAGAGTTTGGTAACCGTTCAGGTTATACATTAAAAGTGTAAGAAGGGGGATAAGGAGATAAGGAAGATATGGAGATAAGATAATAGAAATAGATTGAAATTTATAGAAATAGGTAGAAATTGATTGTGGGAAACAACAAATTTCCATAAATTTCTATTAGTTTCTACTAATTTCAATTTTTTTTAATAATATCCCTCCTTATCTCCTTTTCTTACACCACCTGAACGCTTACAAATTTCTTTGCGTCCTTTACGCCTTTGCGAGAGGAATATCTTTTACCACCGATAACTGACCCATTACAGAAAAAAAATTGAAAAAAACCCTTGACAAATTTAAAATTATGTGGTATATGTATAATATACAAACAAGGGAGGGAAATGAAGAAGGAGACTAAAAAGAAGATGAATCCCTATCCCTATGGTCATCATAAATTCAGCAGGAAAATAAAAAAAGAAAGGTAAGCCTTCTGGCATTAATCTAAAGTCAAGAAGGCTTTTTTGTTTTTAAATCCGTTAAATCGGTGGTGTCTGAAAATAACGCTAATAGTGAAATCTATGCAGATTTGGTGTCCAAAAGGGGATAAGGAGATAAAGGGAGATATGGAGATTATTCATTGTCCTTTCCAAAATTTTAGAATGAATTTATCTCCTTATCTCCATAATCCCCATATCTCCTTTTCTTACACTATTTCAACCTTTATGCTAGATTAAGACACCACCGTTAAATCCGCTAAATCTGCTTACTATAATTAAATTACAGAGGAGGTGCCAAAATGGCTACTAATAATGTTGTGTTAGACCCCAAACTATTACTTACCACTCATCAACCTAAAAAGGAAGATGAGCCTGTTGACTCAACATTCGGTAATATGGTCCGACTTGGATTGTTGCGTGAGGCAATGAAGAAAAAAGTAGGTGATATAGGCTGGGAAGATACTACAAAACCTATCCCTAACACCGGCTACAAAAATTTCGATTTGAATAATGATGGCAAAATAAGTATCTCAGACTTGAAGATACATTCCCCACAAATTAGTGCTCAACTAAATAAAATTGAACAGGGATTTGGTAAGAAGGAAGGTGATATTGAAGGATATAAAGAGGTTGATTTTAACCAGGATAATAAGATAGACCAGGAAGATATATTTACCCTGTGGGCTAATAATAACCTTTCTAATTTAAACCTTCTCAAAGAAGCCTTTGGTAAAACCTCAAATGACCCCGGTTGGGAAGACAAACAAGAGCTCGTCAAATTAGGCTACAAAAATGCCGATGTAAATCTGGATGAGGAAGTAAATGACCTTGATAAAGCGCTGATATTTTCTGCCATTTATCCTGATGGCACATTAGTTAGAAGCGAAGTGGATAATAGATTTATGATTATTTCAGGAACTAAAAAACGCATTCCAAATGAAAAAACATTCGATAACTTAGGATTAGATAAATCTCAAATTATCACACTTGCAGATGAGGAATTAGAACTTATCCCGGATGGTGAAGAAATCCCTCTCATAAAATACGATAATGGCACATTATTAAAAGCAGATAATGATTATTACCTGATGGCATATGGCTTAAGAAGAAAAATACCGGATGAACCAACATTAAAAAACTTAGACCTTGACGAATCCAGGGCAATTCCGGTATCTACATCAGAATTAGAAAACATTCCAGAAGGAAATGAAGTCCCACACTTCGAATATCCAATCGGTAGTATACTCAAAAACTCTGAAACTAATGATGAGCAATACTACATGATAACACCAGCAGGTGAGAAAAAACTTATCCCTGATACCAGAACCTTACAGAATTTAGACCTTGATATTTCAAAAGTCAAACAAGTCCCACTGGCAAAATTACAAGACATCCCGGATGATGCAGAATCTTTCCCGCACTTAGAATATCCCAATGGCACTATTCTTAAATCAGGCGATAAATATTACTACACCACGATGGACAAAAAGATTGAAGTACCAGATGAGATGACACTGAAGGCGTATGGTTTAGATGTCAAGCCTTATACCATCTCAGTCAAGGCAAAAGGCACTCAATCTGGCGGTTCATTCCCATTAATCCAATTGCGTGTTGACGGTCAGGTAGTAAAAGAATGGTTTGTAACGGATGAATACAAAGACTACACTGCTACTGTGCCATTATCTTCAGGCAACCATAAAATAGATGTTGTCTATCCTAATGACCAGGATATATATTCATGGTTAGAGACCTGGGTAGATACAGATAGGCATCCTACACATACAGATTATGAGTATTACTCTCAAATATTACATCAAGTCACCGCAGATAGGACTTTATGGATTGACCATATCAAAATTGATGATAAAATTATCGAATCAGAGGATTACACCCGGGTAAAATACGATAGGGGGTTAAACCAGAAACCAGATAGTACTGTTGATGATAGTAATGTAGTCCCTGGTCAGGAATTGATGAACTACGCCGGGGCATTAAGATTTAATGTAGATATTGATCCGATAATCAATGTATCAAAAGAAAATTTAGACAAACTTGAGACTGTAATGACATTTGAGCAAGTCAAATATCCAAATGGGACTGTAATAAGAAACCAAGAAGGTGATAAGATTTATCTGATGCAAAATGGAGCAAAGCAAGAGATAAAAAATGATGAGACCCTTGAGGCATTAGGGATTGAAAAAGACACCCCTATCCCACTAAATACCTTTAATTTTAAAGAATTAAACACAGGTAAAAGGATATATGATTTAATACCAGTAAGTGGACAATGGAGTTTGAAGGATGGAGTCTATCAGCAAGAGAATATGACGGCTCTTATCTCTATAGCCAAATTAAAAGAAACTTACTCAGATTTCATTCTTAAAACAAGGATAAAGGCAACTCAGACAACCTATGCGACTGATTGTCGCTACATTAATTTTAGGGCCAAAGATGAACAGAATCAATATGTATTACAGATATTTGGCACCCATCTTAATTTATATAGAGTAGTAAATGGGAATTGGACCTGTCTTGCTGAAGTATCAAGGGATTTACCTCTTGGCACCTGGGCTGATTATAAAATAGTAGCTAATGGTGACCAAATTCAGGTCTATGAAAATGATAGATTGATTGCCGATATCAAAGATAACTCGAACACATCAGGCAGTATATACCT
>JBFLYA010000125.1:5358-10998 GCA_040757115.1 bacterium
ACAGAATCAATATGTCTTACAGATATTTGGCACCTATCTTAATTTATACAGAGTAGTAAATGGAAGTTGGACTCGTCTTGCTGAAGTATCAAGGACATTACCTCTTAATACCTGGGCAAATTATAAAATAATAGCCAGTGGTAACCAGATTAAGGTATATGAAAATGATAATGTAGTTGCTTTTGTTAGAGATGAATCTCATAAATTAGGCAGTATAATCCTTCAGACCTATAAAACTAAGGCACAATTTGACGATGTAAAAGTTTCAGAACTGCAAAAAACCATTTCATACAAAGAATTAGATGAAATTCCAGAAGGGATGCCACTTGACCCTATTCCGTATGCTAACAGAACCTTACTCAAAGGCTCTGGAAATGCGGTTTATATGATGATGGGTGGACAGAAAAAGTATGTCCCAGCAGGCGATAGTAGTATCTGGAACTCTTATGGGTTAAATCCTGCCAAAATCACAACTATCTCAGATGAAGAATTAGCCAATATCCTCACGGCTGATGGACTACCAAGATTGGAATATTATGGAGTAGAATCACATCGAGTAAGTCATCTAAAAACACTTATCAATATTGTTGCGCCCTTCATACCCGTCATTGGTCAGTTATACACGATGTATCAGGCATTTCAAGGTATCAAGAAAGGGGATTATTTACAAGGTGCCTTAGGATTCTTAGGCGGGCTGGGGGAATTAGCTAAATTAACTCCAGCGCAACTGGCTAAATTTGGTAGCTTAGGTAAGTTAGCGGCTAACCTGAATAACTTAAATAATATCGATACTATCTCAAAACTTGTTACCTTAGCTGATACCATCAATAAAATTAATTACGCCTCTATTGCCTTAACTGGTAATGACTTAACCGACGGCAGTGGCAGGAAGATAAACGGTAGTCAAAGGTTTATAGCAGGGCTTAACTATATGGCTACTGACTTTAGTAAAATCTTACCAAAAGGGTTAAATAGCCTTCACCTACCCTTCTCTAACACCATCTCACCTGGAGCACTGAAATATATGACCAAAACCTATCAATTAGGTGTAGCGGCTACTGGCAAAGAAGGGGTATTGTTTGGTAAAGAGTTATCAGATGAAGAAAGGATAAATATCGGCACCAAATTAGTTGGTTCTTCACTGGGTAATATTATTGCGAATGGAATTGACTACGCTACGGATGACAACCCAGAAACAGGAATAACAGATGCCTTAAAAGAAGAAGGGATGAGTTTTTACAAAGGTGCACAGGCGTGGAGTCAGATGGCCATCCAGGCCTACCAGAACGCCTCAAGACTTGTCCCAATGCTTAATTTTACCACTACTACTCCCAGTTCTATCCCCAAAGACCAGGATGCTTACATAAAATTAGACATTGCTCATGAGTTATGGCAAACCGTTGCCTCCATTAGAGACACAGGGAGCGATATATTTACTTCGATTAGAGATGCGGTAAGAGAATCCAGAAAGGATTATGACCTGCGGATAGCATATAAAAAGGGAGAGTTACCTGCGGATGTCCTTGCGCAAAAGCTAAATAATAAGGAGATAAATGTAGAAGATGTATACCAACTGGCGGTAACTTATGGAGCGGATGCAACAAAATTAATAGCCCTGGCGACTAAAAACGCTACCAATCAAGAACTGATGGAGCTTATCCATAAAGATAAGGGTAGTAACAAAGAGGTATCCGAGGCACTTAAGGGGGAAAGGAATGAGAGGATAAATGAGGCGATAAAGGAGTTTTCTTCTGCTATTACTCCTCAGTTAGCTAATGCAAGTGACAGCACAATTCCTTGTGTTGACTTTGAGAAAGGAACAAAATACTTATTGGAACTTATGCAGATGGAGTGTAAAATTAGCACTGGAGAGACAATTATTACGCCAGAGGGAAGTACAATAAGATGCATTGGTGTAAACAATGTAGTCGCAGAGTGGTGGAAAGGGATACTTAGGGATGCAGGTATTGCTATTGAGGGAGGCATTGCCGCAGTTGGATTTCTCCCAGGGGGGCAAGTAATTGAAACTGTTTATGACATATTTATGGCTACCGCAGGATATAGTCTTGCTGAAGGTAAACTTTCACCTGTTCAAAGGGCATTAGTTGCTGGAGCAATATTTGTCCCTGGAATGTCAGGGGTATTAGTTAAGAATGCCGACCAGGTAGCAAAAGAGGTTTTACATATACACCATGCACTTTCCCAGTCTAAGAAGCTTGCACCCAATTTTGCCAGGGCAGGATTGGATATTGAGGAGTGGACAGTGCCATTTGCTAAATGGTTTCATAACTTAAAACCCTATGGTATCCATACAGGACCAAACCACTGGAATAAACAATGGGAAGGATTTTTTGAGAAATATGGTGATTATGTTAAAGATACTAAAATATTAGAACAATTAAAGAAGATGGACAACGAGATCTTAGAGCAGTTAGACAACATAAAGAAACAACCTGATCTTCAACAATGGCAATTAGGCCAGATAGAAAATATGCAAACAGAGATATTAAAACAGATTGAAAAGATAAATAAAGAACTTAATCTTCGATAAAGACCAAGGAGGGATTTCTATGTTTTATAGACTCTATCATGAGGAGAACTATTTAGGAGCTGACTGGGCAGATGGGATGGATTTAGAACAGATTATCTGTCCAAAAGATAAACATCACAGGAGGGGAGGAAAAAGGATAGGAGATTTAATGATAGAATTGCCATCTCCTAATATTAGAGATTTTATATGGATAGTGTTTGGTGGCGAGTGTTTAATTACGGATAAGGTAGCTGGGTTATTCAAAGAGGCAGGGTTTACAGGATATGAGTTAAAACCAGTCACTGTAAAGAAAGTAAAAAGGATGGGGAAAGAACCAAAACCAATCCCTCAATTATGGGAGATGGTAATTACAGGCTGGGCTGGTATGGCACCACCTGAGTCTGGAATAAAACTTATAGACTCGTGTGAGGCGTGTGGAGGTTTGGAGTACTCTGGAATCACTAATCTATCTGCCCTTATTAACCCTTCTCAATGGGATGGAAGTGATTTCTTCATGGTTTGGCCAATGCCAAGATTTATCTTTGTTACTGAAAAGGTAAAACATTTTGTAGAAGAAAAAAAACTAACAGGTTGTCAATTTATACGTGTAGAAGATTTATCGCCAACAGCAGTAGATGGATTTGGTCCTGGCAGACTTTCTTACCATATGCCAGAATCTCGAGCGCGTCTTCTTGGAGAGCCTTTAGGGATTTACTAATAAATGCCAAAAGGTGGTAAAAATACCACCTTTTTGTTTATTTTTTACCGCAGAGGCACAGGGGTATGAGTGAGTATGAGTGAGGGTCACATCTTGAATTGTGAATTAACAAGGGGTAATTCACAATTCAAGATGTGACCCTTCTCCCCTCTGACCCTTCTCCCCTCGATTGCCAATAAATCCTGAGGATTATGGTGGGTGAGTATAATAAAAAAGAGAGAAACAAGAGTAGTCTATCTTCCCGATGAAGATGGCTATCTTGTTGAACCAGAGTTTAATTGAAGAGGTGAAAGATGAAGAAGGTATTTTGGATAGGTTTGGTGATATTAGGGTTGGTTTTAAGAGAAAATGGAGAAGCAAGCACAATATATGTTGATGACGATAATACATCAGAGATAGAAGATGGAACTGAAAAATATCCTTATCGCACTATCCAAGAAGGAATAGATGCCTGTTCAGATTTTGGTACAGTCTGTGTAAGACCCGGGATATATACTGGAACAGGAAACAAAAATCTAACTTGGAAAGAAAAGCATATCATTGTAAAATCCCAAAATGGACCTTTAACTACTATCATTGACTGTGAAAAAAATGGGAGAGGATTTTATTTCAATGACACAGGTCAAAATAGTAATGATATCATGGATGGGTTCACTATTAAAAATGGAAATGTTGCTGGGGAATGGCCAGAAAACTATGGTGGTGGAATCTATTGTGGAACTTTTTCCCCATCCATCATAAACTGCATAATCACGCAAAATAGTGCTTCTACAGAGGGTGCTGGAGGTGGAATTGCATGTTTATTTTCCTCTCCAATTATCATAGATTGCATAGTAATAGGAAATAAGGCTGATTACTTTGGTGGGGGAATTGTATGTAGTTGTTCCTCTCCCACTATCACAAACTGCATAATAAGAGGGAATAGTGCCGTCTGGGGTGGTGGAATTCATTGCAGATTTGATTCCTCTCCAACCATTACAAACTCCACAATAATGCAGAATATTGCTGGTGGTGGGGGTGGAATTTATTGTGTGAGGTTTTCCTCTCCAACCATCACAAACTGTGTAATTATACAAAATATGGCTAACTTTGATGGTGCTGGAGTCAATTGTTATTATAATTCCTCTCCTACCATTATAAACTGCGTAATAACAGGAAATATTGCTGATCGGTATAGTGGTGGAATCTATTGCTCTAATAATTCCTCTCCATGTATTACAAACTGCATAATAACGCAAAATAGCAGATATGGAATATATGAGGCTGATACTACAAGTGATCCTTTAACAAATTATAACTGTTTTTATAACAACACACCCTCTGATTATTATGATGAAGGCTTAAAATCTCGAACAGTTAAATGGCTAAACATAAAAGCAGGTTTTGCAGGGAATATATCTTCTGACCCAAAATTTATTGGAAATGGAGACTATCATCTTCAATCAATCTCACCTTGCATAGACAAAGGTTTAAATACAGCTTCGGGTATCTCTTTAACTGACAAAGACGGTAATCCTCGCATAATAAATGGCATAGTAGATATAGGTGTATATGAGTGTAAAATGGAAGTTAAACCATAAATGTATAAATGTAGAATGCACTTAAAAATAACCCATTGTTATTATTAGGTTTGAGAAGGGTTGCGAGAAGGGTCGGAGGGTCGCATCTTGAGTGAGTGTTGACAACTAAAATTGTGAATTAGCTTATTAGTCTGGGTAATATTATTAGGAATGGAATTGAATACGCTACGGATGACAAGCCAGAAACAGGAATAACAGATGCTTTAAAAGAAGAAGGAATGAGTTTTTACAAAGGTGCACAGGCATGGAGTGAGATGGCTGTCCAGGCCTACCAGAATGCCTCAAACCTTGCCTCATATCTTCATCTACCTACTCTTGATATTTCTATCCCTAAAGACCAGGATGCCTACATAAAATTATAGATATTGCTCATGAGTTAGGGCAAACCTTTGCTTCCATTAAAGAGACAGGTAGCGATATATTTACTTCGATTAGAGATGCGGTAAGAGAATCCAGAAAAGATTATGACCTCCGTGTAAGATATAAAAAGGGAGAGTTACCTGCGGATGTCCTTGCACAAAAGCTAAATAATAAGGAGATAAATGTAGAAGATGTATATCAACTGGCGGTGGCATATGGAGAGGATGCAACAAAATTAATATCCCTGGCGACTAAAAACGCTACTAATCAAGAACTGATGCAGCCTATCAATAAAGCCAAGAGTGGTAATAAAGAGGTATCAGACGCCCTTAAGAATGAGAGAGAGATAAGAATAGCCATACATGAGGGAGAGATTAAAGCAATACTTGAGTTAGCGAATATATCAAGCCCTGTTGTAGGAGATGGAGCACCAGAACCTAAATATGACCTTA
>JBFLYA010000126.1:0-6407 GCA_040757115.1 bacterium
ATATAGATTGAAATTTATAGAAATAGGTAGAAATTGATTGTGGGAAACAACAAATTTCCATAAATTTCTATTAGTTTCTACTAATTTCAATTTTTTTAATAATATCTCCCTATCTCCTTAATCTCCATATCTCCTTTTGTTACACCACCTGAACGTTTACCCTTTTTTTAACCGCAAAGAACGCAAAGATTAAATGAGAAAGGAATCATAGAAAATTCACGAAAGTCCAGTGTCTCTGGTGAATAGATTTTAATTTTTTTCTCTGCGAACTCTTTTGTCTCTGCGGTGAACGATTACCTTTAAAATGGTGAGAGAGCAATAATCCAGTGAGGCTATATTTTTAAGCCGCGGGGGGAGTAACATTTTCTGGCACATAAGGTGTGGCTTTTTCTTCAAAGGCAACGCGGATTAATTCTTCAATGGTGGTTATTCCGGCTAAAACCTTTTTTATGGTGGCTTCTCTTAAAGTAATTAACCCGGAGCGTTTCGCCGCTTCTTTGATAATGTGGACTGATTCACGGGCTAAAATCAACTCTCGAATTTCATCATTTAATTCCATTACCTCAAATACACCAATTCTACCTTTATAGCCCGTATGAGAACACTTTTTACACCCAATTCCATGATATAATTTAATTTTTTCTCCTTCATCTGGTTGGATACCTATTTCTTTAAGCAGTGCGGGTGAGGGGTCATAAGCCTCTTTGCAATTAGGGCATATAACACGGACTAATCTCTGACTAAGAGATAAAATAACCGTTGATGTAATTAAAAATGGTTCAATGCCCATATTAAGCAGGCGGGTAATAGCCCCTGGGGCATCATTTGTATGGAGTGTAGAAAAGACTAAATGCCCGGTTAAAGCGGCATTAATTGCTACTTCGGATGTTTCACGGTCTCTAACCTCACCAACCAGAATTATATCCGGGTCCTGCCGCATAAATGCCCTCAATCCATCTGAAAAATCTAACCCTATTTCGGGTTTTACCTGCACTTGATTTATCCCCCTTAACACATATTCTACCGGGTCTTCAATCGTAATAATATTTTTATCCGTGGCGTTAATCGTTCTCAAGGTAGAATAAAGCGTTGTCGATTTCCCACTGCCTGTTGGTCCGGTGATAAGTATAATCCCATAAGGGGCAACAATGTTCTTTTCATATAAAGCCAATGCCTCTTTATCAAAGCCTAATTTAGACAGGTCTAAACATAAACTTTTCGGGTCAAGAATACGGAGAACTACCTTTTCCCCATGCACCGTGGGGATAATCGAGACTCTTAAATCTGCCTCTCGATTGGAAATAATCACTTTGGCTCGACCGTCCTGGGGTAATCTTTTTTCTGCAATGTCTAAATTAGCAATAATTTTTATTCTTGAAACAAGCGATGGGTGGAGAGTTTTAGGTGGAGAGGGCATCTCGTATAAAATGCCATCAATCCTGTATCGCAATCTAACATCTTTTTGATAAGGTTCTAAGTGAATATCCGATGCCCCAGCATTTATCGCCTCACTTAAAATATAATTAACTAATCTGATAATTGGTGCTTCGTCTCCTTTTCCCATTTGAGAAATATCAATGGCGGCTTCCTCGGTCATCGGTCTCAAAACCTCAAATGTCTTCTCATCAATTCCTTTCATAATCTCGTCAATAGACCGCTCTTTTTTCCCATAGCATTTTTCAATGACATCTTTAATTTCATTTTCGGATGCAACCACGGGTTTTATATTACACTTAGTTGCCCTTTTAATATCATCTAAGGCAAATACATCTAATGGGTCTGCCATAGCCACGATTAAGGTATTATCTTCTTTGGAAATAGGGATAGCCAGGTGGCGTCTGACAATACTCTCTAAAACCTCTCGTCTCACATCTAAAGAAAAAGGGGATATTTCTGCTTCAGCTAAATTTACATGCTCCATTCCTAACTGGTTGGCTAAGAAATCCATAATAATGCCTTCTGTGGTAAACCCCAATTTAACCAGAATTTTACCCAGTCTTTCTCGACTTCTCTTTTTTTCAGCCAGGGCGATGTCAAGTTGTTCCCGGCTAATAATTCCTGCCTCTACTAATAATTCACCTAATCTAATTTTTTCTGGCATTTTAATCACCTCATTAGATTTGCTGATTCGTCAGCAATTACCATTTAATCAGTTAATTTCGTAAACCCCTATTAAAGATGATATAAATCCTGAACCGTAACATTAGGGTAACGGATTAATTACTTCCTTATAGGTTTCTGGTCGGCGATTGGCATAGAATGTCCAGATATTTCGTGTCTCTTTTATTAAATCCAGGTCTGTGTCGGCGATTAATATCTCATCTTTTTCTCCTGCCTCGGCGATTATCTCACCATTTGGGTCGATAACAATACTGCCGCCGTGAAATTTTTGTCCCTCTTCATCACCAACTCGATTAGCCCTTGCTACAAAAAGATTATTAGCAATCGCATTGGCACATAATACCTTTCGCCATTTTGCCTGGAAGGCAAAGCTACAGGCAGTGGGAGCAAATATAATTTGTGCCCCTTTTAACCCTAATATTCGACTACCCTCCGGAAAAAAATTATCCCAGCACATCTGGATACCAATTGTTGCAAATTTTGTTTTAAACACAGGATAACCCAGGTTCCCTAATGTAAAATAAAATCTTTCTTCCCACAGTGGTAGATGAGGAATGTGATTTTTTCGATATTTACCGAGTATTTTTCCATTGGCATCTATTACCACCGCGGTATTAAAATATATTCCTTCCTCCGCTTTTTCAAACATTGGCAAAATCAGGACTATTTTTTCTTTTTTGGCGACTTCGCCCATTACTTTAGTCATCTCGCCTGGAATTTCTTCCGCTAATGCAAAGTTTGAAACATCAATATTTTTCGGAAACCAATGAAGATTAAATATTTCCTGGAAACAGATAATATTTGCTCCTTTTGAGGAAAGATTTTGAGCAAACTCAATTGATTTAGATAGATTTTCTTTCCTGTCCTTAGTGCAGGTCATTTGAACCAACCCAACGGTAACCACCTTTTTACTCCCTCCTGTTTGCTTATCTTTACCCATAAGTTTTACTGGACAATGTTACATTCATTCACAATTCGCAATTCACCATTCACAATTCACGATTTTTTTCCTATCGTCCGTATGCTGGAACTGATGATTTTTGAGAGCTCATCACATTCTTTAACCACGCTCAATAGTTGATTAATGGGTAACAAATTGCTTCGTTTTATAATCTCCAACCAAATTCCAGATTCATTTAATTCTTTCAAAACAATCCCCAACTTGTGAACAAAATCATTTTTACTTTCCGCTCCTCGTGCTTCACCATAATTCGGTGCAGGAGAAGTACCACATCGAAGTAATTGCCCCGCAATGTGTTTCCCAACCTGAGTATTTGGTAATGCAGAGCATAATTCTATAATCATGACTGCAAAATTAATCAATCGTTCCTGAATATCATCCCCTTTTGCCACTCATGAATCTCCTTAACTTTCGTTCACCATTCACAATTCACCATTCACAATTCACAATTTCTTCCCTAAATTTCCTTAATAATGGTGAATTGTGAATTGTCAATTGTGAATTGTGAATTATCACTCTTCACTAACTACTGCTTACTTCCTACAGGTTTTTTTGAGCTAATTGAACTAATTTAGCAAAGGCATTTTTATCATTAACCGCTAAATCTGATAGCATTTTACGGTCTAACTGTGCATTTGCCTTTTTTAACCCATTAATAAATTTACTGTAAGAGAGTCCATATTCTCTTACGGCGGCGTTTATTCGAATAATCCATAATTGCCTAAATTCCCTTTTTCGGGCTTTGCGGTCTCGATAAGCATAGACTCCGGCACGAATAACAGCCTCTTTAGCTAATTTATACCAGCGATGTCGTGCACCCCAGTAACCTTTGGTTAATTTCCTTATTTTGTTTTTTCTTCTTCTTGTAGCAACATTCGTTGCGGCTCTTGGCATTTGAATTCATACCTCCTTTATGGTAACTATTTACCCTTTATTTATACGGAATAAGTTTGCGGATATTCTGTCTATCTCTACGGCTAACAAATCCTGCGCTACGCAAATTGCGTTTTCTATCCCTGGTTTTACAGGTAAATAGATGTCCGGCATTAGCCTTTTCACGCTTTATTTTGCCAGTAGCCGTAACTTTAAAAAATCTTTTTGCGGCTCCTCTGTTAGTCTTTATCTTAGGCATTAGTAATCCTCCTTTTCTCTGGTAATTGGTTTAGAGTTCTGCAAAACCAGGAAACTGTGGTTTTTAAGCGGGTATTTAATTTCCTCCACAGATGAAAATGCAAAAAGCAAATATAAAAATTACATATCAAAATGTAAAATTATCTCTTTCCTTTCAGCGTTAAAATACTTGAAGCAAAGATATTACCAATTTGAAATTTGATTTGTAATTTTGCATTTTGATATTTATATTTGATATTTAATATTTGATATTTGATATTTATTTGTTGTCTCCCCCAAATCCTATTTTGCAGAACCCTACTGGTAATTGGTAATTATGTGTAATTATTTAGCCATCTGAAAAACTAATGGCTGAGAGCTGATACCTGAATACTATTTCCCTCACTTATGTTTTTTATCTGGGGCTAAAATCATTATCATTTGTTTGCCTTCTAATTTTGGCATCACCTCGACTATTCCTATTTCTTTCAAATCCTCTACAAGTCTATCGAGTATTTTCCTCCCCAACTCTGAGTGTTCCATTTCTCGTCCTCGAAATCCCATTATTATTTTAACCTTATCTCCGTCCTGTAGGAATTTGGAAATATGTCTAAGTTTGACTTCATAATCATGCCTTTCAATGTGAGGTCGAAGTTTTATCTCTTTTACTAAAATAATCTTTTGCTTTTTCTTTTTCTCCCGTTCTTTTTTTCTTTGTTCGTATCGATATTTACCATAATCCATAATTTTACAGACAGGCACCGTTGAATCAGGAACTATCTCGACTAAATCTAAATCTTTCTCCATAGCTAAGTCTAATGCTTTATATAAAGGGATAATTCCTATCTGTTGTCCATCTGTATCTATCACTCGAACTTCTCTTGCTCGAATTTGCCTATTTATTCTAAGTCCCTTAATAGTTACTCATACCTCCTTTTTATTGGTAACTGGTGAATGGTAATTAGTTACCAGTTTTTAATTTCATGAAGCCTCTTTGTCCCTGGTCATAAGAATATCATATCTTAATAATAATGTCAATAGATTTTTTCTTTTATCTCTTTTATTAAATTATCTACAAATTCTTCTACTAAAAGATTTGCTGACTCCTTCGTATGTCTTTTTCGAACGGATACCTTTTCTATTTCTATCTCTTTATCTCCAATGATTAACATATATGGAGTTTTCTCAAGTAATTCTGCTTCACGGATTTTAAATCCTATTTTTTCATTTCTTTTATCTACTTTAACCCGCACCCCTTGTTCTAATAATCGTTCTTTAATCTTTTCTGCATAAGAAATATGTCGGTCGGCAATGGTCATAATCATTACCTGGGTTGGAGAAAGCCAGGTAGGTAATGCGCCCGCATAATGTTCGAGCAACGCCCCTAAAAATCGCTCAAGACTACCCAACACTACTCGATGAATCATTACTGGCTGATATTCATTACCATCACTGCCTACATAAGTCACATTAAATCTTTGTGGTAAATTAAAATCTACCTGGATAGTTGGACCTTGCCAGGCTCTACCAAGTGCATCTTTGAGTTTAATATCAATTTTGGGGCCATAAAAAACTCCTTCCCCTTCATCAATGGCATAATTTAGTCCTTGCTTTTTTAGTCCGACGCTCAAGGCAGAAGTAGCTTTCTCCCAAATATCTGGAGTTCCAACATATTTTTCTGGTTTGGTAGAAAGATAGACATCATATTCTTTAAATCCAAAGGTCTTTAACATCTCTGAGGCAAAGTTTAAAACAGTGCATATCTCCTCTTCAAGTTGGTCCTGACGACAAAAGATATGAGCATCATCCTGCGTAAATCCTCTCACTCGCAGTAACCCATGTAATACCCCACTTCGTTCATATCGATAGACTGTGCCCAATTCAAAATATCTTATGGGTAATTCTTTATAACTTCTTGTCTGGCTTTTATATATTAAAATATGGCCCGGGCAATTCATTGGTTTAAGCACATAAGGATTATCTTCAACTTCCATAAAATACATATTATCTTTATAATATTCACAATGCCCTGAAGTCTGCCATAAATCAATCTTAGCAATGTGAGGTGTAACTACTTCTAAATAATCTCTTTTTATATGTTCCTGGCGTAAAAATTTACATATTTCCTCGCGAATGATTGCTCCTTTTGGATGATAGTAAATTAATCCTGGTCCAACTTCATCATAAATATCGAATATTTTTAGTTCTTTGCCAA
>JBFLYA010000126.1:6507-10996 GCA_040757115.1 bacterium
CAGATTACGCAGATTTCACAGATTTTTAATTCTCCTGAAAATAATTTTTTCACGCAAAGGACGCAAAGAAATCAACCGCAAAGAACGCAAAGATTAAAGGCAAAAGGAATCATAAAAAATTCACGAAACACCAGCTAATAAATCTCTGTCTTTTTATCCCCAAATTTGAGTAAAACATTAGGACTGGGATTTAACTTTTGAAATAGTCTTCTTCCAACTAACGCCCGACGTTCTTTATTTATCTTCACAAAAGGACTGTTACCCCAATCTCGAACGCAGAGAATAGAAAATTTCGCTTTCAATACTTTGCCCATCTCTGAAACCACCCCAAGAAAAAAATTTCTCCGGTAATAAAAAAAGTGAGCATTCAAATGCTTATGTTCTTCAGGTCTGTCCTCAGGATAAGGACGTGAAGTTAAACCTTCTGAAATCAGGTAACTCATATCCACATATAAACTTTCACCACATCCTGTATCAAAATCTGCAGTAATAGTGATAGATTTTGACTTTGGTTCTAATGAGATTACTTGAATTTCTGCTGTAGGATAATTGTCATCTGGAGAAACTCTTGACCATGACGAAGAACTCTCTTCGATACTTAAGAATCTCTCTTTATCCTCAAAGATAAAAGGGAATTTTCCATTATGCTCTTCACAAATCTCTAATATCTTAGAGCGTTGAGGAAAATCATCTATATCTTCTGAAAATGTTGCTACCTTTCCATCAATTACCGCTATCCATGCCGCCTTTAATTTCCTAAACTTACTTTCAATCCACTCTTTATTATCTTTCCAAAGGTCAGATTGAAGTTTAAGTTTTTCTTTCTCATTAAGGGAAGAATACTCCTCCAATGTCAGGTTCTTGCCTACAAACCTGCTTTCTTCCTCATCTTCTTCACAAAGTCTATAAGGTATTCTTAATTCGCTACTTTCACAATATATAATATACTTCCAATGAGGTAGTTTCCCAAAGCAATAGGTTAGAATCTCTTGATCTGGAAAGTACTTTTCCTTAATTAACCTCATTAACCACCAGCTAGACATTGAATACTCCAAGATTTCCTTTCTTTTACGGTATGCTTTGGTTTTGTTGCCTTTCTCCATTTTACAAACCTCTATAGTGTGACATTTTGTAGCGATCCATTTCGTACCCTTCCAGTAGTATAGTAGAATTGGTTCGTCTTACATAAAATTGAGTTCCGTCGAGATAATACCATATCTTTCCCTTCGGCACCTGTATAAGACAAAGGTCAATATCTTCATATGTATATCTTCGCACTGTGACAATAGCCGAGGACTCTCTTCCAATATGTTCTCTGATAAGGTCAGTTAATTTACGAGAAAATGCATCCCAATCTTTAGAGCCATATTCCCGGTTAATCCCGGATACAATGCGATTCTTGACCTGTGGAAGTTTTGATAAGGGATTGTTGGACTTTTTCAAAACATCTCCATATCTTTCCTTCTCAAGGACACCTACAAGAATCATTCCTCCATTTGCATTCAAAAATCCTACAATAGACTTTAAAACTCCATTTATTGCAATCTCATTACTAAGTTCACCTTTGTAATTTTTATCCCGGCACCAGCGATCTATATCAAAACATAAAGAGCCCTTAGCCTCAAACTCTCCGTTTTCTTCTTTGTTAAGGTAGTCTGTAATTTCAAATTTTTTCCTAACCACCAAAGATAAAGACGATATGCCTTCCTTTTCTATGTAATAAGGAGAAGTAACATTAGTAACAAAATAGGTATAGGCTCTAATATAAAATTCCTCTACCCCAGTTTGGCTAATCTCCTGAATGAAATCGTTTAACTTAAGATATTCTGAAAAGGAAATTTTTCCCTTTACCAGGAGCCATGCAAATCCACTTCCCACATATATGGATGGTTCGGTAATCTCCCGGATGTTTTTTAAAAGGATTTTTAGTTTATCTATAATCCTCTGTGTAGTTGCAAATGTAGGCCACTCCCCAACCATAGGAGGTGGAATTACTACGAAAAACTTAATCCCCTCATCAGAAGACTTTTTGTCAAGTATCCTAAGGATATTTTGTTTTTCCAGTCCTTTCATGGTTACCTTTGGAAGTTTCCCCTTATCCAATTCTTCGATAATATCCTCTGACAAATTATCAATATCTTCAGGGGAAGGAGAATAATCACTTTGTTTTTTTTCAAAAGACCACCATTTCCAATGGATAGGATTTTCCTTTACCACAAATGGAATTGCTTTGGTGCAATATAAATATTTTAATTCATTTTCCAATTCTCTTGGAAAATTTAAAGGGGATATTTTTTGAGGGAGCCATATTCGCAAAAGTACATCATAGATGCCATAAATCTCATAGATACAATAAGAAGAAATCTGGTTTCCCTCTAAAAAGTCTCTGATTTTAGGAAAAATTTCGTCTCTTTTATACACAGGCAAAAACCCAAGCAGGATATATAGAAGATTTTCATTAAATTTTTTATGGATATCATAATGCCACAAATGCATAGGTTCTATTTTCCCCATATTTCCTCCTTATATTAGGGAAGACAAGATAGTAAAGAGATTATAATCTGGTTCACTCTTTATTCTATCTTCTTGAACGACTCTGAGAACCTCCTCTACGGTTGTTACTTCTCTTTCCACCTTTTGAAAACCATCTTCTTGCATAGTTTTCATTCCTAATTTAATAGCAAGTTCTTTTATTTAAGAAGGAGAATGTTAAAATGACAAATCCAACTACTATTGTTCCAACGATAGAGTTCAGCGGCGGCGGAGAGAATTGCTACTAAACTTTATAACGGAACTTCCCCCAGAAAACAAACAAAAATTCGAGCTAACCTATTGTTAATTAAGGAGATATGTTGAAAGTGATTTTGAGACTTTCGTGGCTACAATTGAACAGACAGGTTTATTTCTCATCCTTCATAAAAAATATTATCCCATAAATTGTAAGAATTGTCAAGTATTTTTTTAAAATATTAAAAATATTCGTAGGCACACTTTTAAAATATATTTTGGTCGTATCCTCTTGATACTCATAAACTTAAATCCGCTTTTTAGATGATTTTTAGGGGGAAGTTCTGCTTTATTGTAGTTTTTTCCTGATTTTTTACATCTCGCTCTATCGAGAAATTATTACCGTCATTATTATCGTTTGAGATTAATGTCAAAATATCCTTGAAAGATATTATATATGCTTTGTCAAAGAATACCTGTAGATAGAAATGTTTGACATTGTATTGCTGTATCCATCTGTTAACGAGAGCAATATCCTCCATTTTCGGTGTAATGCTTAAGTAATCCTGTTTATGTAATATCTTTATATTTTCTTTTATGTCCTTCAATAATGTTGTTAAATCTCTTAATTCTTTTGTTAATGACCAGGATGGACACCTACAGTCTAATTCTCTAAAAGTGTCATCCGTAGCATTTGATATAAGATTGTATATAATCTCGTTTTTGCGCCTTAATAGGTCACCAAGATTAGTGCCGATAATCGTATTTCTAATTTCGGTGCATTTTTGAATGACCTGCTGTTGTCTTTCTCGCATAAATGTAGCATATTTATTTGCTAAAAACGAGCTTGATCTAACCTCAAGTGCAACCACCGCTCGCCTTATGTGTTCATCATTTTCAACATCGATAGTTCTATCAGGAAAGTCATTGACTCTAAATATCAGTATATCTGGCCTTTTACCTATAGCATTGAGTTCACCCTGGTATTCTATGTAGAAATCTGCAGATCCATCATCACCAGCAGCTATAGATTTAGAACGGCCATATTCAACGGCAAAATAATCATTTGAGTATTCATTGATTGCCTTAAAGACAATTTTTTCTGCCCAGTTACCTTGCTCTTTGTTTGTAAGAAATTCAGAGCTTGCCATAGTTGGAGGGCCTCCGCTCATTTGTATTTTAGTATCAATTTCTAACGGAGATTGTTCAATTAAATTAAGAATGTCGTCTTTGTACATACATACTCCTTATTTTTTGATTCTGCCTAACGATAAAATAACCTGCTCTGTCAGGTTCATTGTTTTGTTAGCAATTCATTCCTTTGTCACTTTCTCTCCACACTACTTCTTCGATGCTTCTGCTCCACTCTACTTCTTCGCCACTTCCTCTCCGAACCACTTCTTCATTGCTCCTGTTCCAAAATATTTCTTCGCCATTTACGTTCCGAGTCTGTTTCTTCGCGGCGGGCTAACAAGTTATTATATAGTTTTCTGTATTTTAACACAATAGCCTCAAAAAGTTAAAACTTCTCTCTGCAATCCTCTTTTTTCCCTTCTTCCTAAGATTATATACCATAATCTTAATTTATGCAACTAATTTTTAATTTTTTTTGCAAAAGAGGGTGTTGAAAAAGTTCTCGCACCCAACAAGGGATTAAGACTAATAAGTAATTATTCCTTGACAATTTCTCATCTACTCTTACCTAAGAATTTTTTATTTTTTTTATTTTTTTACTTGACAAAATTGATAATTTGTGCTATAC
>JBFLYA010000127.1:0-8342 GCA_040757115.1 bacterium
CCTTAATTTTGATATTTGCTCTTTGATTTTTGATATGATATTTGATATGTCATTTTGCATTTTAATATTTAATTTTTGATTTTGTATTACACAACTTGTTGTGTTTGAAGTGGTTTCGCACTAAGTCTGTACCATTCATTTGTGCTCTCTGACCACGCTAAACAGGTACTGACCTGTGGTCAGGATTAGTTTGTGCATAATGATTAGATTGATTCTCTTCCTTTTCAATAATATATTTCAATTCGTTTTTCAATACAGGAATATCCCTTTCAACCGCATCCCAAACAGCATCTATATCTACATCTAAATAATCGTGTATCAATTTGTCCCTCATTCCAGCCATTTTCTTCCGGGTATATTCGGATATTTATCTCTAATTGCTGAGTCAATTTTTTAGTTGCTTCTCCAATTATTTCCAGTTCTCTTATAACACCTGCTTGAATCAGATTACTATTCATGAAATTACTGTAGTTTACTTCTTTAGTGTAGTCTTCAATGCGGTGTATAGCATCAAAAATGTCTTTTAAGTAGATAGTGTCATCCTTATTCATTCGTATATCACTTTCATTTCCTTTTTAATCCTGCCAATGAGGTATGGACTTATAGACCTCTCTGTGAGCAAATCGACCTTAATACCCAGGGTATCAGACAGTTCCTGCTCTATTCCAACAAGGTCAAGCAAACTTTTTCTTTCCGAAAATTCAACAATAATATCTATGTCGCTTTCTGGCTTTTCATCTCCTTTTACATAGGAGCCAAATAGTGCGGCCTTTTTTACTCTGTGTTTTCTCAGCACCCGAATAATGTTTCTTTGAATATTTTCAACTTGAGGATTCATCTTCTACCACCTCACGGCTATTTGTGGAGTAATTTGAGCACCGTCAGTACGGTATTCAGGTTAGACCTCGAAAGCAGAATTAACTATAACTGATAGAAATTTGCTTTCTGGAGCATTTTTTGCTTCGCAACATTTTGCTTACGCAACATTCTTACGAATTCTCGCTTTGCTCGAATTCGGATGTTACCTTCACTTTTGCCCATTATGGGAATATATTACCATAATCTTTCCCTATTGTCAACAAAATTCTTATCGGTTTCCGTAAGGCGTTAGCTATTGGTGGGAGAAAGGCACAAAGATTAAATTTCTCGCAAAGACGCAAAGAACACAAAGTACTCAGAAATTCCAAATTTCAAGCACCAAATTACAAATAAATTCCAAACACCACATTCTATTCGTTCAGAGTTCATTGTTTAAGACTCCTGGTTTATTCGTTCAACGAATAATGATAAATGGATTGATGTGGAAGTTTAAATTTTAGCCATTGGGATTTATTTGTCCTTTGGAATTTGTGATTTGAAATTTCTTTGAGTCCTTTGCGTCTTTGCGAGAGGAATATCTTTTACCACCGATAACTGACCCATTACTCGGTTTCTTTAGTCCTTTGCGGTAAACAGGCTATAGATGGTGATACAGCCCAGGTTGGGCATGAATTGGCTGAGTTCTTAGATATAACGCAGGGCTCTTATGTGCGTAAGATATGCTCATTCAATCAAACCCCCACTGCAACTATGGTTGTAGAGAGGGTGTTAGAGGATGGCTATGAGGTGCTTGAGGTCTCCTTACCAGCCTTATTTACTTGATAATCTGCGAAAATCTACATCCCATATCCAATCCTAAATTCATTTAATAATCCCAATCTTTCCTATCTTCTTTCCTCCACCTCCGCCGGTGATGCAGTAGATATAGATACCTGAAGCAAGGTTTTTGCTTTGAATATCCCATTTCGGATGGCATTCGGTTACAGGTATCTCATCTATTAATTCACCGACAATGTTGTAAATCCGAATAGTTGAACCTTCGCTAACCCTGTCAAAATAGATATACCTTCCTCCATATTTTGAATCGCCTTTCTTCCATGGACCTGGATAGGCAAAGACATCATTGTTTGTTGGGGTAAAGATTACGCCTCCTGAGGTAAAGGTTGTAAAAGGTAGTAAAATAAAACTCCGTAGAGTAAACTTATCTATCAAAAAGTCAAGCGGAAGTGTAAGGACAGGGCTTGTCCCTGTCCATTCCGTAAGCGGACAACCACAAGGGTTGTCCCTACAACCCTAATTGCATGCAAATACACTGTAGCGGGATTTTCCGTGTTTCATCCGTGTTCATCCGTGGCTGAACAGTTACGATTTTTTAGTATAATAAATAGCGGTTCCTGGGGAATTGAAATAATAGTTTTTTGTAACAGAAATGGTAACTATTCACCACGAAGAGCACGAAGGACACGAAGATGTTACAGAACAAATCTCTTTATGCCTTCTTCCAATCTTTCCACGTGAATTCAAACAAACATGGCTCAAGAGTTCGATGCACCGCTATAGTGCATCCAATGACTCTATTCGATAATTTGTAACCGTTCAGGTCTTGAGTTACTAATATTGATTGAGATTTCGGAACACTTACAAAATATTGAATGTAGAATGTTCAAAGTATAAAAACGGCCAAACAGAAAAATCCAGAAACTTCATCATTCTACATTCAGTATTCTACATTCGATATTCAATATTATTCTTGTGTTACCTGAACGATTACGATAATTTATCAAATTTCACTTCGTGTCCTTCGTGGTGAATAATTACCTCTATCTTTTATCTTTGCGGGTATTGCTCTGCTTGAGGGTTTTCCTCGCAATCTATGCGCTATACCTGTATTACCTTCAACCTTAACCCTTTTACCAGCCTTTTTATTTGCCTTTTGCTTAAACCTAAAATATCTGCTGCTTCTGTCTGTTTTAGCTGTTTGTCCAATACCTTGCAAATTACATGTAATTGCCTCAGCTCCTTTTGATTCAACATGATAATATCCTTTTCTGCCATAACATACTCCTTTTTTGAAAGATATTATAGCATCCTTAGGGGACATTTTCATTTTGGTAAAAGGTGACATTATCATATTGGGATGACAGAAAAAAAAAGTTGACAGGAAACTGGAATTATGTTATGATAAAAATGTTTCCTGCGAACAGACTTCTAAAATTGACTAAAAAGGAGATAAAAAATATGGCTACATATACCTTGCCGCGAACAACCTATGATTTATTAACAGAGGCATTAGGAGAAAAACAAAAGGCAGAGATTTTTGCTAAGTCAATAGAGTCAGTAATTGAAGCAATTGAGAAGAAGGCAGAAGAGATAATCGTAGAAAAGAAGAGCCAGATAAAAACTGAATTAAAAGATGAATTAAGAAATGAGCTGGTAACAAGAGAATTATTTGATGAAAGATTTAAAGCCCTTGAACATAATGAGCTGGTAACAAGAGAGTTATTTGATGAAAGATTTAAAACACTTGAACATGAGGTGAATGAAAGATTTAAGGTTGTAGATGAAAAATTCAAGGCTCTTGAAAGTAAGATGGAGGAAAAATTTAATGTTGTAGATGAAAGATTCAAGGCTCTTGAAAGTAAGATGGAGGAAAGATTTAATGTTGTAGATGAAAGATTTAAGATTGTAGATGAGAAGTTCAAAAGCCTTAACTTTAGGCTTAATATCTTCATCGCCATTGCCCTTATTGCCCTAACCTTTGCTAATCCTACTTTTGTGAAACTAATAGAAAAGGTTTTTGGGATTTAAGGCGGTAAGGGATTAGTGATTTGGGATAAAAGAAATCCTGTAACCGTTCAGATAGTAATTCACCGCAGAGACGCAAGAGTTCGCAGAGAAGACATAGAAATAAATTAGATAACATAAAAGATTATTGATGCAGACAGGGAAATACCTCTGACCTGCTTGCCGAATGTTCAGCAGGCAAGCCAGATTGGTTAATAATTTTAATGTTGCTGGACTCAAGAGATTGCCCTGATGAGAATCCTTATCCTTACCCACAAATTTTAGTGGACACCGTGAAGCGTGAGAAGAAAGGAGTTTTAATAATTGACAATTGACAATTCACCCATTCACCATTATTAAGAAAATTTAGGGAAAAAATTGTGAATTGTGAATGAATGCATAGTTAATAATATTGTCCAGTAAAAGATGAAGGAGGTTGAATAAAATTGGAAAAGGTAAGCATTGGAGTAATTGGAGGCAGTGGATTATATCAAATGGAGGAATTAAAGGAGATTGAGAAAAAACAAGTCCCTACCCCCTATGGTCTTCCTTCTAATGATATTGTCATTGGTAGATTGGGAGAAAAGAAGGTTGCTTTTTTACCCAGGCATAAAGAAGGACATTGTATTATGCCAACGGAGATAAATTCAAGGGCAAATATTTATGCCTTAAAATCATTAGGCGTTGAGCGGATAATTGGCGTAAGTGCGGTAGGTAGTTTAAAAGAAGAATTGAAACCACTGGATATAGTTATTCCAGACCAATTAGTTGACCGAACTTTAGGTCTAAGACAACATACTTTCTTTGGAGAAGGTGCTGTTGGACATATAAGTTTTGCCGACCCTTATTGTCCAGAATTAAATAAGTTATTGTATGAAACTGGAAAAGAATCAGGCTACACGATTCATCAAGGCGGAATTTATATCTGTATCGAAGGACCACAGTTTTCCACCCGGGCGGAATCTAATATTTATCGAAAGTGGGGATGTGATATTATTGGTATGACTAACATCCCGGAGGCGAGATTGGCGCGTGAGGCGGAAATTTGCTATGCGACGATTGCTTTAGTTACGGACTACGATGTCTGGCATGAAACCGCAGAAGATGTAACCATAGAAATGGTCATAAATAATCTGATGAAAAATGTCGAGCATGCAAAACAGATGATTAAAAAGATAATTACTCAAGTTCCCGATACCCGGCATTGTGTCTGTGCCACAGCACTTAAAGATGGAATAATTACAAAATCTGAATTAATTCCTCAAAGCACCAAAGAGAAATTAAAACTTATAATTGGAGAGTATTTGTAAGACATAACGATTACCTGAAAAAAAAAGGGCAATCCCACTTCCGTGGAAGATTGCCCCTTTTTTTTGTCTTAATTCCCCTTTTTATTGTCTATCTTGAAATTGTCACTGGACATGGTGAGGGACATTTCGTCCTTATTACTGGACATTTAGTTTGCTCTTCTGGACATCTCGTCCTTATCATCGGACATTTTGTCTTTATTACTGGACATTTAGTTTGCTCTTCTGGACATCTCGTCCTTATCATCGGACATTTTGTTGGTTCTTTTGGACATCTTGTCTGAATCACTGGACATTCAGTCCTTCTCACTGGACATTTGGTTTGCTCTTCTGGACATCTCGTCCTTATCATCGGACATGTGGTCCTTATTGGTTGTTGGGTGATATTACACGGGGGACATTGTGTATCTACAATTGGACATCGGGTTCTTATCTCAGGACATTTCGTCTGAATCACTGGACATTTAGTTGTCACTATTGGACATTTGGTGTTAATTGGTTCTTGAGTGATATTACACGGGGGACATTCTGTTTCTACAATTGGACATCGGGTTTTCATCTCCGGACATTTAGTCAGCACTGGTGGACATTTTGTTTCTGCTTCTGGACAGCGAGTAAGCGGTTGTGGACACTTAGTCCTTTCTACCGGACATTTGGTGTTAATTGGTTCTTGAGTGATATTACACGGGGGACATTCTGTTTCTACAATTGGACATCGGGTTTTCATCTCCGGACATTTAGTCAGCACTGGTGGACATTTTGTTTCTGCTTCTGGACAGCGAGTAGGCAGTTGTGGACACTTAGTCCTTTCTACAGGACATTGGGTGTTAATTGGTTCTTGAGTGATATTACACGGTGGACATTCTGTTTCTACAATTGGACATCGGGTTTTCATCTCCGGACATTTAGTCAGCACTGGTGGACATTTTGTTTCTGCTTCTGGACAGCGAGTAGGCGCTTGTGGACACTTAGTCCTTTCTACGGGACATTGGGTGTTAATTGGTTCTTGAGTGATATTATGCGGTGGACATTCTGTTTCTACAATTGGACATCGGGTTTTCATCTCCGGACATTTAGTCAGCACTGGTGGACATTTTGTTTCTGCTTCTGGACAGCGAGTAAGCGGTTGTGGACACTTAGTCCTTTCTACAGGACATTGGGTATTGACAGGTTCTTGAGTTGGAAATTGTGGTTCTGGTTCATTAGCTTGAACAACAACAATTCCAGTATTGTTGAACTGTAAGGCTGACTTTAAAGTGGATTTATAGAGTGGAGAATCATTCGCATCTTCAAAACTGCTGGCTTGTTGAACTCCAAAAGTCAAACTTCCTACCATCACAGCCGTTAACCATAGTAACCGTTTATTCATTTTATTTCACCTCCTTTCTTTTGGTAATTGGTAACTGGTGAATGGTAATTAGTTAGCAATTACCATTTAACCGATTACTTACTTTATAATTTCGTGAAGCCCTATTTTAGCACAACACTCTCAGATAAAACCTGTTCCTGTCCCTGATTAAATCAGGGATTCAGGAATTGAGTGTTGAGTGGTAATTAAACTACCAATGAGTTAGTATAGCATATTTTCTATTCAGTGTCAATCTTTTTTTTATACCAAAATTAAAAAAACTTAATTTTTTTAATTGACATTCCGATATTAATAATGTATAATAAAATAAGGTTGATGATATAAAGGGGTGAATAAAAATCTTGGAAAAAGAAATTAAGCAAAAAAAGAAAGAGGAAATTACTTCTCCAGAAACAGGAAGGAAAAAACTTAGACTGGGCGAAATGTTAGTTGAACGGGGAATTATCAATTATACCCAGCTTAATGAGGCGCTATCGGTCCAGAAGAAAAGAGGAGATAGATTGGCGTGTATCCTGGTAGAATTAGGTCTTATGAAGGAAGATGATATTGCAGATTTCTTTTCACAAGAATTAAAAATACCGAGAGTAAAGGCAAAAGATTTAGATAAAATTGAACTGAGCGTAAAAAATATTATACCCGAAAATATTATGCGACGGGAATTAACTCTACCAATAAGTAAAAAGGACAATATATTAGTTGTAGCGTTAGTTGACCCTCTAAATGTTATTGCCATTGATGAAGTAAGGTCACGAACTGGGTGTGAAATTAAAACAGTTGTTGCGACGGAAAGAGAAATAAGAAATGCCATCGAAAAACATTATGGAAAAATCATCTCTATGGATGATTTGGTTAAAAAGATGGAGCATAAAGATGAGGTAGAAGTAGTTAAAGAAGAGGTAGTTATCCAGGAGGAAGATTTAAGTAACTTAGTAAAGAAAGGGACAGAACCATCCATTGTTGATTTAGTAAATTATATATTAGTCGATGCTATCAAATCAAGAGCATCAGATATACATATTGAGCCACAAGAAAAGTCTGTTAGACTGCGTAATAGAATTGACGGCGTGTTATATACAATTCCATCTCCACCTAAACGATTTCAAAATGCAATTATCTCAAGAATAAAAATTATGGCAGGAATGGATATTGCCGAGCATAGATTACCACAAGATGGTAGATTTAAAGTTCGGTATGAAAAAAGGGATATAGATTTCCGTGTATCAGTTATTCCAACTACTTATGGAGAAAAAGCAGTTTTAAGAATCCTTGATGCTAGTAATCTGTGTTTAGAGTTAGATGAGTTAGGTTTTGAACCAAAGGCATTACCACTTTATAAAAAATATATCCGTGCACCTCATGGAATTATCTTAGTCACAGGACCAACCGGATGTGGGAAATCTACCACCCTTTATTCGACCTTAAGAACGATAAATTCAGAGGATCAAAATATAGTAACAGTTGAAGACCCAATAGAATATCTTTTGCCAGGAATAAGTCAGGTTCAGGTCAGAACAGAAATAGGATTAGATTTTACAGATGGACTGCGGCATTTTTTACGGCAAGACCCTGATATTATTATGGTAGGTGAAATAAGAGACCGTGAGGCGGCGGAAGTAGCCATCAATGCCGCTTTAACTGGACATCTGGTATTTTCTACTTTGCATACTAATGATGCCGCAGGAGCAGTAACTCGATTACTTAATATGGGAATAGAGCCATTTTTAATCTCATCCACTATCTTGTTAAGTATTGCTCAACGATTAGTTCGAAAAATATGTCCAGAATGTAAAGAGTCTTATGAAGCATCCACGCAGACCTTGCGTAGTGTAGGAATTAAAGTTGAAGGAGATAAAAAATTTCCTTTATATCGCGGTAGAGGCTGTGATAGATGTAACAATGTTGGCTACAAAGGCAGAATTGGTGTATATGAAGTAATGATTATTAATGATGATATTCGCCAGCTTATTTTGAACCGTGAACCGGCACAAACAATTAAAGAATTAGCAGAAGAGATGGGAATGATTTCTTTAAGAGAATCGGCATTAAGAAAAGTAATCCGCGGA
>JBFLYA010000127.1:8442-10981 GCA_040757115.1 bacterium
TTACCAGTGCAGGAGATAAAATTATGTATAGTATGGAGTCTTTAGTTCATCTTATGGTAGATAGGGAAGCATCTGATATACATTTAGTGATAGGTGCTCCACCACAATTAAGAATTGATGGAGTTCTGGCACCAGTAGAAGATTGTGAAAAACTTACTCCAGATACCTGTCAACAATTAATTTATAGTGTCTTAACAGATGAACATAAAAGGCGATTTGAAGAACTATATGAATTAGATTTATCCTTTGGGGTTAAGGATGTAGGCAGGATACGGATGAATGTCTTTCGTCAGCGCGGGACAGTGGGGGCGGCTTTAAGAAGTATCCCAAATGATGTCCCATCATTTGAATCATTAAATCTTCCGCCAATAATTAAAGATGTCGCTGAATTACCAGCAGGATTAGTATTAGTTACAGGACCTACTGGAAGTGGTAAATCGACTTCACTGGCCGCGGTTATTGATTATATAAATACTAATCGAAAAGAACATATTATTACGGTAGAAGACCCAATTGAATTCCTTCATAAACATAAAAGTTCTGTTATTTGTCAACGAGAAGTAGGTTCTGATACAAAGACTTTTGCCAATGCATTAAAATATATGTTAAGACAGGACCCGGATGTTATTTTAGTAGGCGAGATGCGTGATCTAGAAACTATCGCGGCGGCATTGACTATTGCCGAGACAGGTCATTTAGTCTTTGCCACATTACATACACCTGATGCTATTCAATCGATAAATAGAATTGTTGATGTCTTCCCTGCTCATCAACAACAACAAGTTAGAGCTCAACTATCATTTGTTATCCAGGGGATATTTTCTCAAGTACTTATACCTCACGCCATGGGAAAAGGAAGGGCTTTGTGTTGTGAGGTGTTAATTGCTACCCCTGGAATACGGAATTTAATCAGGGATGGGAAAATACATCAAGCATACACCCTTATGCAATCTGGAAAACAATATGGAATGTCAACAATGAATATGTCCATAGTAGAATTATATAATCGGGGATTGATTACCTATGAAGATGCATTAAATTATTCCCCAGAACCTGAAAGTTTAAAACAACTTTTAGGAACATCAAGAACTGCAAGAATGGGGTATTAAAGGGCTCCAGGAGGAAAAAGACAAATGCCAACTTATACTTATAAAGCAAGAAATATGAGTGGAGGATTAGTAACAGGCACGATTGAGGCTGAATCACAGCGCTCCGTCATATTAAGACTTAAACAACAACATTTAATGGTTATATCCGCTGAAGAGGAAAAGGCTAATCCTATTATAGAAATATTAAATAAGTTCAGTGTAACCGCGCTGGGGAGAGTCGGATTAAAGGATTTAGTCTTATTCTCCCGTCAGTTATCTACATTAATAAATGCAGGGATACCAATCGTTCAATGTTTAAATGTTCTAATTGACCAGGTTGAAAATAAAAATTTTAAAAAAATAATTATGACGATAAGAGAAGATATCGAGAAAGGGGCATCAATTACAATTGCGATGAGTAAACATCCAGGTGTATTTAATCAATTATACACAAGTATGGTTAAATCAGGTGAATCAGGTGGTGTGTTGGATGAAGTTTTAGAAAGAATTTCGTCATATTTAGAATCCGTCCAAACATTGCGGAGGAAGGTGCGAACAGCGATGGCTTATCCTGCTGTCGTTTCATTCGTGGCAACAGGTATTGTCATTTTCTTATTAACTTTTGTTATTCCTGCTTTTGAAGGTGTTTTTGAGAGTTTTGGCGCAAAATTACCATTGCCAACACAAATTCTGATTAATATTTCTCGACTATTGAGACACTATCTTCCCTGGATGGTTTTAATAGCAATAATAATCGGTATTATTCTTAGATTGCTAATTACCAAGACAGAAAAAGGTAGGATAACCTTTGATTCATTATGTCTAAAATTACCTGTCTTTGGAACGCTTTTTCGCAAAATAGCCGTATCTCGATTTGCCAGAACTTTAGGAACATTAGTTCGAAGCGGTGTCTCAATCTTAGAGGCATTAGAAATAGTCGCCAAAACCTCTGGTAATAAAATAGTAGAATTAGCCGTAATGGGTGCACGAAGCTCTATACGAGAAGGAGAAAGAATTACTGACCCGTTACGAGAATGTGGTGTTTTCCCACCAATGGTTATTCAAATGGTTTCAGTTGGAGAAGAAACCGGTGCTTTAGATAATATGTTAATGAAAGTAGCAGATTACTATGACCGCGAGGTAGATATGACTGTTTCTGCGTTAGCCTCTTTAATCGAACCTCTTTTAATTGTTGTTTTAGGTGTAGTAGTTGGAACAATTGTTATTTGTATGTATCTACCTATCTTTATGATGTCCAGTATCATCAGTAGATAACAACAATTCGGGTGGTGTTTTAATCTAGCATAAAGGTTAAAATAGTGTGTAGGGTTCTGCAAAATAGGATTTGAGGGAGACAACAAATAAATATTAAATATCAAATATTAAATATCAAATATAAATATCAAAATGCAAAATTACAAATCAAATTTCAAAGAGGAAGTAGCAGGGTT
>JBFLYA010000128.1 GCA_040757115.1 bacterium
TTACGCAATTTGGTAATGGACTAAATATAATCAATGAAATCTCAAAAAAGGTTAAAGATATATATAATTCTTTTGACATCGATGTATCAAATCTCTCCCCATAGTTATAACTTTTCGGGAATTTAGGTTATTAGTCAAAACTTTATTCAGAGTGGATAAGTAAAAAAAATCCCAAATCCCAAGCACCAAATCTCAAATAAACACCAAATTCCACATACCAAAAAGCGAATTAGAGATTAGTGAATTAGAGATTAGATTTTACTAATTCGCTAATTCGCTTAATTCACTAATTCACTAAATGGAATTTGGAATTTGTGATTTGGAATTTCATAGCCCTATCTATGTCAAATTTCGATTAATAAGTGCTATAATGCGTGTCCATTTGTGACTAATTTCCTTAATTCTCTGTGAACTCGGTGCCTCTGTGGCTGAATGCTTACACATCTTTACGATATTAAACTTATTCCCATCATTGGAAAATGACGATCAAACCCAAACGCGTCATGAATGTTATAGCGTTGACACACAACAAAATTGGCACAATCAGTCAATGATAAGAGTGTACTTTCATATTGACGAAATACGGCGATCGATTCTTGAAAAAGGTCGTGATCAATATACACCACGCGTAAAATGCCTGTTTTACTCGTCAAGGTGATAATATCCAGAAATCGAATGGCGATATGATGACTGCTATCATACCTTAGTCGAGTCACGGTTTCGTCAAGAACATAATCTGTTGTGAGTAAATAGGCGCGTTGTTGCTTCAACCGGTTATAGAGCCGATTTGCCTCTTTATGATAGTGATCGTTACTATCGGTTAGAGCAATCCACGCTCCTGTATCGACAAAAATCATGCTGCACCCCTTGTATATAAAATCTTATTATGATTTACTGAGGCATCCTCCTGATTGGTGTGACATAAGCCAATCATTTGATCAAGCAACGCATAGCCGTCAGTCTCTTCAGTGGGTTCGATCACTTCGATATCCACCCAAATTTTCTGTTGTGGCATCGTTTTCACGATATCGATCATGGGAATATATAATCCATCCTCTCGTTTAATTGCTTCAACTTGCATAATATCTACCTCCCTCTCGTATAATATAAATTATGGTAAGCGTTCAGGTGGTGTAACAAAAGGAGATGTGGAGATTAAGGAGATAGGGAGATATTATTAAAAAAATTGGTAACTATTCACCATTCACAATTTCTTCCCTAAATTTCCTTAATAATGGTGAATGGTGAATTGTCAATTGTGAATTGTGAATTATCACTCTTCACGGTGTCAAGCAAACCTGGCCCAAGAGTTCGATGCACCGCTATAGCGCATCCAATGACTCTATTCGATAATTCATCAAATTTCACTTCGTGCTCTCCGTACCCTTCGTGGTGAATAGTTACAAAAATTGAAATTAATAGAAACTAATAGAAATTTATGGAAATTTGTTGTTTTCCCCAATCAATTTCTACCTAATTTCTATAAGTTTCAATCTATTTCTATTATCTTATCTCCATATCACTCTTATCTCCTTATCCCCTTTCTTACACTTTTGATATATAGCCTGAACGGTTACGAAAATTCTACCTCATCTTTCATTTAATGTCCCATAGGGACAATATATCGGTAAATGGCTTTCCATAAATTTTCTACCAATATATCGTTCCTACGGAACTGATTGATTTGTCTATCTATTTCTACCGATATTATGTTCCTAACGGAACAATTATTCTCATGCCTTATTTATGGGTATTATCCTATGTAAACTTCCAGTTAATAACTGCTATATCTTCTTTTTTGCAGACAATCTCTAATATCCGCATATACCACCACACTCTTAAGGTGTGACTCTAATTCTTGGCTGTTAAAAATGGAAAAATATGGACAGGGAGTTCAACTTGAACAATTAATTAGAAGGGATGTAAAGTGAGGACTAATTTCCTTCTGCAACCATTTTTATGAAGTCTGTTGAGGTGAAAATACCGAGTGAACTTTTATCTTTTATGGTGATACGATGGAATTTATTGTCTGACATATACTTAGCCGCGGCTCTTGAATTCATTGTTTTTGCCTCTTCGACGCTAATTATTTTAAATTCTCTTTGCTCACAGAATTCTTTCAGATTTTGGTCTGACGGCTTATCATGTTCTGTAACTATCCCGAGAGTTTTACCTTCACGGTCAACAACAAACAAACAACTTCGATTCAATTCTTTCATCCGTTGAAGGGCAAAATTGACGGTTCTATTCCAATCTACAGTCAGTAACGATTCAAATGTAGCGTAATCTGCGACAAATTTCTGCATTTTTACACCTCCCGTTGACATTGTTTTGCATAAACCATAGCCGCTGTCCGATAAAGTAAATGAGCGAGTTTAGAATATGGGGCATAGATAAATAGGTAAAATACACTGACTAAATGGAGAAAGTAAATGGGATAAGCCAGGATGGTTATATTTGCCCATCGCGTAAATTGTGAAAGTATCCCGGTCAGGACAACTACGGCAATGACAACAATGAGTGACCAGTCAAAGTAAGACCCTAAACCTGTCTTTTCCTTGTTTTTCAACCGGTTACCAATGACCAATATAATTCCAATAAGCAATGTGAGAGCACTGATATTGCCAATTATCTTTACTGGACTGAGTAATGGATAAGGGGATTCCTGTTTCAAGATATAGAGATAGAAAACGGCTAAAGCAGTTGTTATTGCCAGCCCAATAAATCCGTAAAAAACACCAAGATGGGCAATCGACCTGAGTTTGTTCACTTCGCATTTATTAAATCGGTTATGAGTTAATATCTCAACAATTGTTGAAATAAGACTGGGAATTAAGCCTATCTTTGCATTTGGTCCAGATATATCTTTCCAATATCTGGTAATTCCCACACCAAAGACTATTGCCGCAAATAATGCCACAGGTATAAAAATAGCATCAACATATTCCGTGGGCATAAACTTTGAAAAGATTATCTCGCCGGCAGGGATATTTAGATGACCGCTAATTCCTAAAACAGCCAACAACAATATTACTGGAAAGGCAATCAGAAGTGGCACATATTTCACCTGGCTAACCATTTTACCCAAAAATTTTGGAAAAGAATAATGGGTGATAACCGCTTTGCGGATAGCGGCCATTACCTCACCTGGTTTTGCCCCTCGTGGGCAATAAACCGTACAGTCGCTACACTGGTGGCAAAGCCAGATATCCGGGTCAGCCAACAATTTATCTTTTAGTCCCCACTGTGCCCAAATCATCTCTTTGCGTGGAAATGGGTTGCCATCAGGGGACAATTTACAGGTTACAGAGCAGGTGGCACACTGAAAACATTTTTTTAGAGAATCTCCGCCAGCACAAATTGTCTCGCGGATAAATTTTAAATCAGGTTTAATTAACATTTTTCCCTCCATTAATGGTCGGACAAGTCTGACTCGTTTGATGTTAACTTAAAATCCCTTAAATGGATTTGGGCCTACCTTATCAATAGTTGCCATAAAATCCTTAAATATTCCTGGTAACAAATCATATTCATTAATTGCAAGTTGAACCATTTTTACCCGGTCAGATTCAAGAGCCAATCTATTTAGCGTTTCCTGAACCTTACCGAGCCGATAATTGGCTAATTCACTTCCTTTGACAAAGTGGCATTGATAGTCATCCCCATATTTACAGCCAATAAGAAGAATCCCATCAATTCCTTTTGATAAGGCATCTGAAATCCAGACAAGGTTAAAAGAACCAAGACATCTCACCGGGATAATCCGAATGAATGGGCTATATTCAAGTCGTTTAACCCCAGTCATATCCAGAGCCGGGATGGCGTCATTTTCACACATAAAGGCAAGCACTCGTGGTTTATTTTCAAATTCATCCGGCACGCTCACGGCTTTAAATATAGATGAGATAATGTCAATCGAATAATTTTTAAAATTGATTATCCTTTCCGGACAGGCACCCATACAGGTCCCGCATCTTCGACATCGAGTAATATTTGGTAAAGGATTGAATTTCTCATCCTCATTAATTGCTCCAAACGGACATTCATCCGTGCATCTTTTACACTGGGTGCATCTTTGCATAAAAAAGTCGGGATAACTGCGGTCACTAACCCTTGGGTGAACTGCTTCGCCTTTACTGATTAATTCGATACATTGAATTGCCTTCAACGCCGCTCCACTTGCATCCTCTATACAGGCGGCAATATCCATTGGCTGACGCACACATCCTGCCGCATATATGCCCGTTCTCCGCGTCTCATAAGGAAAACAAATAAAATGTGAATCCGGAAAACCATACTTTAATTGGGGCAATTCCGGTCCTTGCCGATAGTCCAGATTCAGAATATCTGATTTAATGATGGGGTCTTGAGGCAGAGTTGGTTCTTCTTTTTTACAGGCTTCTTCCTGGCATTCTATCGTCTCTTTTTTTATCAGCCTTTCAATTGCGGTTGTTGGCACCATTCCTGTTGCCAGAACAACTAAATCGGCTTCAATAACCATATCTTCGCCCAGCAATGTATCTTTAATCGTGATTGTTAGATTATTCCCATCTATAACTTCTACCCCAACGACCTCTCCTTTAGTTAAAAAAACGCCTTCATCTTCTTGAGCCTTGATGTAAAAATCCTCATAAAGTCCCATTGTCCGCATATCCTTGTAAAATATGTAAGCCATTGCCTCCCGGTTTTGTTGCCGAACATAGAGGGCTTGTTTAAGAGAGGTCATACAGCAATAGGTCGAACAATACGGCAGACGCTCTTTATCCCGCGAACCAGCACATTGAATAAAGGCAACATTTTTCGCCGGTTGACCATCTGACGGTCTGGTAATCAAACCCTTTTTAGCCAATTCCTCCATCTGAACATTGGTAATCACATTTGGCGATTTGCCAAAACCAAGATATTCAAGTCCACTGGCATCATAAGGCTGGAATCCAGCGGCTAAAACTATTGCCCCAACCCGAAATTGGTTTGTCTTTTCATTTTGATTCACAGTAACATCAAATAAACCAGGACCACCGGCAATCTTTTCTATTTTTGTCTCGGTATAAACCTTGATTCTCTGATTGGCAGAAATCTCTTTAATCATTTCGAGATGAATTGGTATTTGAAGTTCCTGATATGGGGATTGGATAGGAAATTGTTTATGAAGTTTAGTCAGGAAACCACCCAGGTCTTTTTCTTTTTCAACTAAAATTACTGTTTGACCTGCTTTTGCAGATTCAAGAGCCGCCGTCATCCCGGTTATACCACCACCAACGACTAAAATATCCCGACTTATCTCTGTTTCAGGTTGATATGGGTCTAACAATTCTGTTTTTTGAGCCTTAACAATGCCCATTTTGAGATAATCTTCAGCCATCATTTGAGTATCTGGTTGATTTGGTGGCTGACACCAGATAACCTGTTCCCGCAGGTTGACCCGCTCCATAATTTTATCGGTATCAAACGCAAATACATCCTGGTTGACCCGTGGAGAGCAACCCGCAATAACAATAGTATTTATTCCATTCCCCTGGCAATCCTGATTAATTAATGCCAGACCATCTTGACTGCATAAGCTATGATGGGTTTTACAAACAGGGGTTTTGTATTCATTAATTGCGACATTTGATAGTTTTTCCAGGTCAATAGCTTCACCAATACCACAACCTGAACACAAGTAAACACCTAATTTCTTTTCCATAAATCTTATCCTTTTTGAATAGCCTTAAGTGCCGCTGAGGTAGCATCTTGAACTGATGAGGTAACATCTTGAGGTTTTTTCGCTACCCCTGCCGCATAAATTCCTTTTTCCGGAATAATAAATCCATTTTTATCCTGCTGGATGAAATTTAAGCCTTGCCTGCCTGGTTCCATCCCGCAGGCTAAAACTACCAGGTCAACCCTTACCTTATTTTTATTTCCAGCCAGAATATCCTCCGCTTCAACAATCAATTCTCCGTTATCTTCCTCAACCGAGGCGACTTTGCCCTTGATTAATTTAACCTTTTCATCAGCCTGCACCCGATTATAAAAATCCTCATATTTACCCGGGGTGCGAATATCAATATAAAACATAAAAGCCTCTGACTCGGGGATACCTTCTCTCAGATAAGTTATTTGTTTTAAAGAGGCAAGACAACAAACCGCTGAGCAATATGGCAGGTGGTTTTCATCCCGAGAGCCAGCACATTGGACAAAGGCAACCTTTTTTGGTTCTTTTTGGTCAGAAGGTCGCAGGATTTTACCGTTGGTTGGACCATTTGGTGCGGCAAGACGCTCCATCATCATATTGGTAATCACATCCTTGTATTTACCAAACCCAAGGTTATCAATCTTTGAGGCGTCGTAAGGTTGCCAGCCTGTCGCCACAACTATAGAACGGACATTAATTTGTTTTGTCTGTGGTTGCATCTCTAAATCAATTGCTTTGTATGGACAGGCATCCACACAAGAACCACATTTGATACAAACAGTATTGTCAATGACATATTTGTATGGAAATGCTAATTGATGGGGAAGATGAATGGTTTTGGTCTGGCTTAAGTTTAAATTAAAATCATCATTGCGGTCTGCTGGACAAACTTTAGCACATTCTCCACAGGCAGTACATTTTTCCGTAACAAATCGTGGATTAATCCGCAGAGTAACATCATAATTCCCCTCCTGACCACTAATTTTTTCTACTTCTGTCAGGGTAAAATACTTAATTCGGTTGTTTGTTTTAATTCGACGGAGGTTTATCTCCATTCCACAGTATGGTGGACAGAGTTTAGGAAAATAGCGATTCATCATCACCACTTTGCCGCCCAGATACGGCTTTTTTTCAATAAGCGTAACATTATAACCCGCTTCACCCGCTTCAACTGCGGTGGTTATGCCGCTGATTCCGCCACCAATTACCAGGATATCCTTTAACACTAGTTCACCTCTTGAAGAGCTCAACGGGTGAGGTATCATAGGACATATATGTTTTATGTTCCCCACCCGTTAGCCATAAAATGTTTACTTTGGCACCAAATCCTTATGTGCCTTTTTGAATATCTCCCATTGAGCTGTCTTTGGGTCGTATTTCGAGTTGACAAAGCATTTCCAGTCATTATCATTAATCAGATTAAAATCTGACCGATAATAGAATCCTGGATATCGGCTTTCTTGTCTAAACAGGATATGTCGCAGATGAATCTCTGCGGTCCAGATACGATGATAATTTTCCCAACATCTCATCAACTCATGCAGGTCTTTAGCGGCCATCTTTTTAGAATCTTCTTTAAGCATTTCAAGAAGGTTCAGTGCCGTTTCCAGCATAACTTTGTTAGTAATATAGTGAGTTTGGCAACCACCACCGTATTCATCCATAATCTTATTCAGACGAAACATTAACATTTTCGGTTTAATGTAATATGGGTTGACATCAGGGTCAACAGAATATCCTTTCTGATTCTCATAGTTAATGAACGGCAGGTAGATTTCATCCGCCAGTTCTCTTTTATCCTTAGTCACAGTTGGTGTAAAATCTTTACTGTCAAGGATAAATTTAATTGCGGCTTTACCTGCGATTCTACCTTCACAATGAGAGCCAGATGAGAATTTATGACCTGATGCACCAACGCCGTCGCCAGCTGTGAATAACCCTTGAACTGTAGTCATACGATTGTAACCCCATTGCCATTCTGCAGGAGCAATATCCTCCGGACCACTAACCCAAATTCCACTGCAACCTGAGTGTGAACCTAAGAGATATGGTTCTGTAGGCATCAGTTCAGACATATTCGTTTCTGGGGCAATATTCATCCCTGCCCAGAATCCCGCCTGACCAATACACATATCGAGGAAATCTTCCCATGCCTCTGATTCAAGTTCTCGACATTTCTTTGGCTCATTGTTATATTTGGCAAACAACTCTTTCATTGCTGTAGGTGTATCCATATAGACAGGTCCTCTACCTCTTCTCATCTCTTCAAGCATCTGATGATTTCGTAAACAGGTAGGAACTACTTTAGAACCACCATAGGGCATATAGTCATTAAGCAGGTCTTTATTTTTTACTGTATAATCCTCCCCCATTGCGTTTAAGGCTTTTGCCTTGAATAATAAGAACCATGCTCCGACTGGACCAGCACCGTCTTTAAATCTGCACGGGACAAAGCGGTTTTCCATCATTGTTAGTTCTGCCCCAACCTGGGTGGCCATCGTATATGTTGAGCCAGCATTCCAGATTGGATACCATGCCCGACCCATACCTTCGGCAGTTGATTGTCTTGGTCTAAAGATGTTTACCGCACCGCCACAAGCCATCAGAATCGCCTTAGCCCGAAAGATATAGATTTTATTTTCACGGACGCTAAATCCAACCGCACCAGCAATTCTATTTTGCTCTTTTTCGTCAAGCAAGAGTTTAACAATAAAAACCCTTTCATAGATATTTTCCATACCCAGTGATGCTTTAGCCGCTTCCGCAACGATGGTTTTATAAGATTCACCATTAATCATTATTTGCCATTTACCGGTTCTGACTGGCTTACCACCTTTTTCAAGGGGAATTCCTTCACTGCCATGTTCTTTCCAGATTGGCAAACCCCATTCCTCATATCTATGAACTGTGTCGTCCACATGACGGCCAACATCATAGATTAAATCATCGCGAACTACACCCATTAAGTCATTGGAAACCATCCGCACATAATCTTCGGGTGTATTTTCACCAAGATAGGTATTAATTGCGGAAAGTCCCTGGGCAACTGCCCCACTTCTTTCCAGAGCGGCTTTATCCACAAGTGTAATTTTCATTCCTTCAGGTGCCCATCTTTTAGTTTCAAACGCCGCTCCACAAGCGGCCATTCCACCACCTACAATCAAGAGGTCAGTATTAACTTCTACAATTTGTGGGTCTTTACAAAAATGAGATGTTTCTGCAGTAACTACAGACATATTCTTTTCCTCCTTATCTTAAATTATGGCAAGCAGGGATGCTTGCACTAGTGTATTACTTTGCCGGGGTAGGCAGTGTTTTTCCGACCTCGGTAAAAAAGTTTTGAGATTTAATATCATCCGCAGAGGGTTGTGCTTTTCCTTCATAAGGTTTAATCGACCCCTCTGGTGTAGTCCGAATAGGGAACTTAAATCTCTTGATATTCCCATTACGGAATTTTATTGTCCACATAATCGAATCAGTCCCTCGTAAGGGAATAATGCTACCTCCCATTGGGACAATATCGGCATACGCCCTGATTTCTATTGCCTGTTGCGGACATATTTTTGCACAGGAATAACATTCCCAGCATTGCTCCGGCTCCTGATTGATTGCCTTGGTCTTTTCGTCATTCAATCTAAACAGGTCATTAGGGCAAATGTATTGACAGGCTGTTTTATCCTGTCCTTTGCAACCATCACATTTTTCTTTAATTACAAAACTTGGCATAAAATTTTACCTCCTTATTTTTGGTAATTGGTAACTGGTGAATGGTAATTAAATACCGTTCGGCTGAGTTCAGGACGAAGATATTTAACCAATTACCAATTAACCGATTATTTGCTTTTAGTTTCCTGAAACCCTATCTTTATTTTTGATTTTAGATTTTGGGTTTTGGATTTTTTTCATCACCTCCTCTATTTTTCTCCCTTTGCATGCTTATGTAATTTAATCTCTATCTTTTCCGCCTCGTCCAGTTTAGCATAATACTCTTTTAAAATCGCTAATACCTCAGGTCGGCTAAAGTGGTCTGGGACATCCTGATTTTCAGACAGGAGTTTTCGGAGCATAGTCCCGCTTAAAATCACCCGATACTGATTGTCATGAGGGCAGGTTTTCATTGAAGCCATACCATCACATTTGGTGCAATAGAAAGTATTATCGATTCTAAGTGGTTGAAGCAAAAGGGCATCTGATGGAATTTCATCAAAGATGTGGTGAGCATCAAAAGGTCCATAATAATTACCCACACCAGCGTGGTCTCGACCGACCAGGAGATGGCTACAGCCGTAGTTTTGTCTGAAAACGCCGTGGAGTAAAGCCTCGCGTGGTCCAGCATAACGCATCTCCATTGGATAAACCCCTTGAATACAGGTATCTTTGACAAAGTAGTGTTCTGCTAAGGTATTAATTGCTCTAACACGAATATCAGCAGGTATATCTCCTGCTTTCAGTTTACCCACCAATTGATGAATAAATACGCCGTCGCAAACCTCAACCGCTATTTTAGCCAGATATTCATGAGCTCGATGCATCGGATTTCGTAATTGAAGAGCGGCTACTTTACTCCAACCTTTTTCTTTAAAAAGTTCTCTTGTCTGTGCTGGTCTCATATAAAGCTCACCGTATTCCTGTGGATAATGGAGTTCATTCAATACTTTTACCGCACCGGCTAAATTTACCATTTCCTGCGATATAACTTTATGAACCCCTGGATGCTCATGGTCAATAGTTTTAAAAACCTGTTTGCATTCATGTTCCTTATCAATTATGTATTTCTCCTCAATCTTCATTGTGCCCATTAATTCGCCGCTTTCCTCGTCAATCAAAGCGACCTCTTCACCCTTTTTTAAACTATCTGCTTGACCTTCTGTGGTTGAAAGTGTAATAGGAATAGGCCAAAAAATACCATTTGTCATCATCATTTCATTGCAAACACCCTGCCAATCAGCTTTACCCATAAAACCGGTTAATGGTGTAAAAGCACCAATACCCATCATTATCAAATCAGATGTCTCTCGCGATGTCATCTTTATTTGAGTTAAAGTTTTGGCTTTCTTTTGCTCTTCCTTTAATTCATCACCCGTTAGCAACAACGGCTTTAATTCTTCACTCCCATGTGGTGCAATTAATTTTGACATATTTTTTCCCTCCTTAAATTGTTGATTTTTTAATTCGCAATTGTAAGCGTTCAGGTGGTGTAACAAAAGGAGATGTGGAGATTAAGGAGATAGGGAGATATTATTAAAAAAATTGAAATTAATAGAAACTAATAGAAATTTATGGAAATTTGTTGTTTTCCACAA
>JBFLYA010000129.1 GCA_040757115.1 bacterium
TTCCACAATCAATTTCTACCTATTTCTATAAATTTCAATCTATTTCTATTATCTTATCTCCATATCACTCTTATCTCCTTATCCCCTTTCTTACACTTTTGATATATAGCCTGAACGGTTACAAATATTAAATATCAAAATGCAAAATTACAAATCAAATTTCAAAGAGGAAGTAACAGGGTTTTTCAAAGAGTTGGAGGAATTTGGTAATATCTTTGCTTCAAGTATTTTAACGCTGAAATGTAGTAGATAGTTGATAGTTTATAGTTGATAGTAGATAGTTGATAGTTGAAGGACTATAAACCATAAACTATAAACCATAAACTATAAACTATAAACGAGTTTTGCATTTTGCTCTTTGGAGGAAATTGATAAAAATAGAGGTTTTAAATACCCGCTTAAAAACTACAGTTTCTTAGTTTTGCAGAACTCTAAATTGCAAAACACAAAGGAGGATTAAAAATCATGAAAAGAAGGATTAAACCAAAACCACTTGAGATGGAAAAAATTCTTAAAATGTCTGATATAGTCATGGTGCTTTTCCTTCTCATTATTATATTTATCAGTTATTTAGCCTATCAAGAAGGAATAGGTTATATGTTTATCCTTTGGGCACCATTATCCGCCTATATTGCTGTCTTTTATCTGTATTTACTTAATATCCTGAAACAACAAAACCAACACTTATCCAGACAAAATAAAGCCCTGGTTTTAGCCAATCAAAAGAAATCCGAATTTGTTTATAATTGCGCCTATCAACTTAGAACTCCATTGACAACGATAAAAGGTGCCATTGACCTTTTATTAGATAAGGCTTTGGGTGAAATAAGCCCTGGACAGGAAAGATTCTTATTTAACATTGATAAATCATTATTGCAACTTAACGGGTTAGTCTGTAATCTCTTAGACCATTCGATGATGACCTCCGGGAGGCAAGACTTAGATATAAAGTTGACTAATATCCAGAGTTTAATAGATGATGTGCTGAGATTTTTTAAACCATCTGCTATGGAAAAAAATATCACCTTAGAATCTATTATTCCCAAAGATATTTCAGATGTTCCTGCTGATTCAGAAAGAATCAGGCAAGTATTAGTCAATCTAATAGATAATGCGATTAGATTTACGCAAGAATCAGGGAAGGTAAGTATTCAAGCCAAAGAATGGAGTGATTGTATTCAGGTGGGCGTGATAAATACAGGTAAGGGATTGCAGGAAGAAGATTATGAGCGAATATTTGATGAATTTTTTAAAAAAGCCCCTCTTTATGGTGGGCAAGGATTAGGATTAGCTATCGCTAAGGGAATTATCGAAGCACATGGCGGGGAAATCTGGGCAGAAGGAGCCCCAGACAAAGGTAGCGGGTTCTATTTTATACTGCCAAAAGAAACAAAAGCATTAGACTTGATTAAAGAACGAAGAGAAATCTCCAGGTTTTTAAACCCAACTTTAACCCTCATAGATTATGTTGACCAGAAAACGCTTCAAAAAATTCTGGATAATTTTACTGAGGCGATTGGTCTGTCAATCTCAATATTAAATAATGAGGGAAACTATATAATTAAACCTGTTGGATTAAATAGATTTTGCAGTTTAATTCAAGGTTGTGCTAAGGGTAAAACAAAATGCAAACAATTCAGCGTAAAGGTTAGAAACGATAGTTTGCGAGATAATAGACCCAAGGCATACTATTGTTTTGCAGGACTGGCACATTTTGCCGCACCCATCATTGTTGAAAATATACCTATGGGTTCTATAGAAATAGAGGGAACACAAATATTTACCCATATTAACCCAAAAAAAATTGAAAATATCGCACAAGAACTTGGGCTTGACCCGGATATCTTAATAGAAGCGGCTTCAGATATTAAAAAGTTCCCAGAAAATAGAATTTATGCCGCTGGAGAATTACTCCATTCAATAGCAAAAATCATCTCGTCATTATGTGCTCAAGAACATGAACTAACACATAAAATTGCAGAATTATCCACTCTAAGTCATATTGGTAAGGCAATTACTTCAAACCTTGACTTAGATAAACTATTAGACTTAATACTTTATACCACGATTACTGTTCTTGAAGGAGATTCGGGTTCCATTATGCTTATAGATAAGGAGAAAGAGGAATTATATGTTAAATCTGGCTACGGAATAACAAAAGAGGTAATTAAAGGAAGAAGGATTAAAATCGGTAAGGATATTGCGGGCTATGTGGCTAAAGAAAATAAACCATTGCTTATAAATCGTGGTATAGATGATTCTCATTTTGTTAGCATTCTACATAGAGAAGGGCTAAAATCTGTGATGTCAATACCGTTAGTTATTAAAAATGAACTGGAAGGTGTATTTAATATTGACCGCACCAAAGGGAGAGATTTTACAGAGGATGATTTGAATATGTTTTGGGCATTAGCCGTTCAGGCAAGTATTGTTATAGAGGATGCATTCTTATATCAAGAACTTGAACATAAAACCTCTGAATTAACGGCATTTTCTAAAGTTGGCAAGGGTATCTTATCTACTCTAAGCATTGAGCGGGTTTTAAAATTAATACTTGACGCCGTCGCCGAGGTAATGAATACAAAACAATGTGTCATTAGAATCATAGATAAAAAAGAAGGTAAATTAATCTTACAAAACTCAATAGGTTTGAATCAAAAAGAATTAGCCGTAGAAGAAAGGTTTGCCATACAATCCGCAGAACAGAAAAAACCTATTATTTGTGCGGATGTAAAGAAGGAATATCCAGAAGAAAAAATCGAAATCTTCTCATTATTAACTGTTCCTTTGATAATCCGGGAAAGGGTACTGGGGACTAATAGCGTTCTTTCAACAAAACCACATCAATATACCCAACATGAAATAGATTTACTTTCTACATTTGCCGACCAATCCTCCATTGCCATTGAAAATGCAGGATTATTTGAGGCGGTTAGAAAGGGACTTTTAGAGACGGCTTCAGACATAGGTCAAACGATAGACCTCAAAGATGCCTATATAAGTGGTCATTCTGAGGAAAAGGCAAGATATGCCTATGAGATTGCCCGAGCATTAAATATGAGTGAGTCAGCCGCAGAAAATATAAAAATGGCAACACTCCTGCATGATGTCGGTAAGATTGGTATTCCAGAAGAGATTTTGCTTAAACCAGGTAAATTAAGTGATGAGGAATTTGAAGCGGTTAAAAAACATCCTCTTATCTCAACCGAAATTTTAAAATCAATCGTATTTCCAAAAGAGATAATATGTGCTATTCGTCATCACCACGAAAGGTTTGATGGGAAAGGTTATCCAGATGGTCTGAGTAAAGATGAAATAGCTAAAGAGGCACTCATTATTGAGGCGGTAGATGCTTATGGTGCGATGACAAAAGATAGGCCTTATCGAAAAGCACTATCTAAAGAAGAGGCGGCTAAAGAACTAAAGAATGGTGCCGGAACTCAGTTTGACCCGGAGGTAGTAGATGCCTTTATAAAGATATTAAAAACGGAAAAATCCTCAAAAGGAGCGTAAATAAAGTGACTCTGAAGGCAAAAGCTAATGACGGGGAAATATCTGACGAGATACAACAAATAGCCAAAAGTGAAAATGTCACATTAGAATTTATTCAACAGGGGCTATGTGAAGGAACTATCGTTATTCCTCATAATCCTAATCATAAAAAACTATCCAGACAATGCGGTATTGGAAAGGGACTTCGGACGAAAGTCAATGCCAATATTGGAACATCACCGAGTATCACTAATCTTCAAGAAGAACTAAAAAAAACTGAAGTGGCAATCGAGGCGGGTGCGGATACGATAATGGATTTATCTATTGGTGGAGATATAAGAAAGATAAGACTTGAAATACTTAAGGATTTAGAAGTGCCTCTTGGAACCGTGCCAATTTATCAAGCCGCTATCGAAGCCGTTGATAATAAAGGGTCAATCCTTGAAATGACCCCAGAATCAATCTTAAAGGTGATTGAAGAGCAGGCAAAAGATGGTGTTGACTTTATGACTATTCATGCAGGTGTAACTAAACACACGATTGAAAGGTTAAAAAATCAAGAAAGAATTATGGATGTCGTTAGTCGAGGTGGGGCATTTTTAATCGAGTGGATGATTTTTCATAACCAGGAAAATCCACTTTATCAATATTTTGATGCTATCCTGAATATTGCTTTTGAATATGATATTGTTTTAAGTCTTGGTGATGGGCTACGGCCTGGTTGCTTAAAAGATGCCACTGATAGACCACAAATACAAGAATTAATCACCTTAGGTGAATTAACTAAGCGAGCCTTTGAAAAAAATGTTCAGGTAATGATTGAGGGACCAGGTCATATACCGATAAATCAAATTTCAGCAAATGTTTTATTAGAAAAAAGGCTATGTTACGAGGCACCATTTTATGTTTTGGGACCCCTTGTTACTGATATAGCCCCGGGTTATGACCATATTACCGGGGCAATAGGTGGAGCAATTGCGGCCGCTTCTGGTGCTGATTTCCTGTGTTATGTTACCCCGGCAGAACATCTTAGACTCCCAACGATTGAGGATGTTAAGGAAGGAGTTATCACCTCAAGAATAGCCGCTCATGCCGGCGATGTCGCTAAAGGTATTCCTCATGCATTGGATAGGGATACACAAATGGCTAAGGCACGAAAAAAATTAGATTGGGAAACTCAAATTAAACTGGCAATTAACCCTGAAAGGGCAAGTAAATACCAACAACAATCTCCACCACTATCCGAAGGCTGCACGATGTGTGGGAAATATTGTGCGATGAAAGAGGTAGAAAAGTTTTTCAGGAGGTAAAAAAAGTGGAGAAATACAAAATACAAAATACTAAATCTAAAATTAACCTATTAGTGTTTCTTATTATTTTAATAATAAATCCTGCATTAATCCTGGCAGAAGAATATTATGGTCCTAAAAAGAAAATTATTGTTGAGGATTTCTATGTTAATCTGAAGAATGTCCCTCCTCAAAGTGCTAAAATCTTTACTTCAAAATTTAGATTAGCATTACTTAACACAAATAGGTTTGTGGTTAAAAAGGCAAAAACTGAAGAATTTACTCAAATGACCGTTCGTGGGAAAATCTTAAAATGTCAGGAAGAAAAATTAACTAAATGGTATGAGAAAACCTTACCAGCTCGATTCAGAGGACCAAAGATTACCAGGGCATACATTGTAGTAGCAATAGACCTATGTGACCCCAATAGAGATCTGGTAATTAAATCCTTTCGGATTAAAGGAGATGCAAAAGTAAGCGAGGGAAAATTAGGGGAAAAACCCACTGTGGATGTAGAACATTCGGCACTTGTTATGTCCATTAATAAGGTGCTAACAAAAGTAATTGGTGTGATAATTGCAGAAATGGAAAAATACAAATGGGAAGCAAAAATAACCAGTGTAAATGGGAATAAGCTCTACATTGACAGTGGATTAGAGGCAGACATAAAGGCAGGAACGGTCTTTAAAATATATGATGGGGAAACATTCATCGGTGAAACGAAAATAATTGAAGTAAATAAAGATTTCTCAATTGGTCTTATGACAAAAAATGATGGAATTAAACCAAATATGAGCGTGAGGATGATGGAGTAAACCAATTATTTAAAATTTCTACGTAACTATTCACCGCAGAGACGCGGAGACACAGAGAAAAAATTAAAATCTATTGGTTATACGCTTAATTCCATCTCTTAGAACAGAAACATTAAAATTGATCAATAAACTTATCCTTTTATTCATCATTTTTAGATAGGTTAAAAGTTGAGCTTCGTGAATCGGAAGTAGTTGCTCGACTGCTTTTAATTCTACGATAACTTTTTCTTCAACTAAAAGATCTATCCGGTATCCACAATCTAATTTAAATCCTTTTTTCTCTGTTCCTCTGCGTCTCTGCGGTGAATAGTTACATTTCTACTATTATTGAGCAATGATGAATGACATCAAAATAGACAAAATAATTCGTTCTAAAAGAAGAACAATAGGTATTGAGATTACCTCGGATGCAAGCTTAATTGTGCGCGTGCCTCTGCGGACTTCTTTAGAACATATTAAAAAAATAGTTGATAAAAAGCGGTTTTGGATTCAAAAAAAACAGAAAACGGCTAAAGAGAAAAAAAGCATACCCAGAAAATTTGTCGAGGGAGAAAAATTCCTCTATCTGGGTAATACCTATCGCCTCTATATCTTTAATAATCCTTCCCCACCACTTTTATTTAACCAGAAATTTTTGCTTTCAAGAGATTATCTTCCTTATGCCCAGGACATATTTGTTGCCTGGTATAAAAACCAGGCATACTATAAGATTAAGGAGAGATTAGACTGGTATTCTACTTTATCAGGATTGAAATATAATGGATTCAAGATAACGAATGCCAGAAAGCGGTGGGGTTCTTGCAATGGGAAAGACAGGTTATGTTTTAGCTGGCGGCTCATTATGACACCGTTAAGTGTTATAGATTATGTCGTTGTTCATGAATTAACACATATCGTCGAAAAAAATCACTCAAAGAGATTCTGGCACAAATTAAAGATAATCCTCCCTAATTATGAAGAAAGTAAAAAGTGGTTGAAAGAGAATGAGTATTTGTTAGGGATATAATGATATGGATAAGATTTATCACATTTTGCAGAATAACTTTGGCTTTAGCCAATTTAAACCAGGTCAATTAGAAATTATCCAGGAGATATTGGCGAAAAGGGATGTTCTGGGTATTTTACCAACTGCGGGTGGGAAATCACTTTGCTATCAATTACCTGCAATTATCTCCTCTGGAGTAACTATCGTTATCTCGCCACTTATTGCCTTGATGAAAGACCAGGTAGATTCCTTTGAGGAGCTTGGTCATACAACGGCAACTTATATTAGCTCAGGGCTTTCTGTGAATCAAGTAAAAGTTCGATTAGAGAAAGTCAAACGAGGTGAATTTAAACTTCTGTATGTCTCTCCAGAGCGTATGCTTATGCCAGGTTTTAAAGAGGTATTATCCAGGATTAAAATTAGTTTATTTGTTGTCGATGAGGCACATTGTGTTAGTCAATGGGGACACGATTTCAGACCTGAATATTTAAAACTTAAAGGTATATTTGCCCAATATCCCAAAACCCCTATCTTAACTATTACGGCAACCGCTACCCCACATGTCCAACAGGATATTATGACTCATCTGGGTTTGCGAAGAGCCAGGCAGGTAATTATAAGTTTTGACCGCCCTAATCTTGAATTTAGTGTCATTTCCACCCGAGTAAGTGAAAAAAGTGAGCATTTATTAAAGATTTTAAAAGCAGAGCCAGGCAGTTTTATCGTTTATGTCGCCAGACAAAAAGATGCCGAAGAAGTAGCTAACTTCCTTAAAACAAATCAAATCTCTGCTCTACCATATCATGCGGGACTTGGGAATGAGACTCGATGGAAAACCCAGGAGGCTTTTATGTCTGGGGTAACGCGGGTAGTAGTCGCTACGGTTGCCTTTGGATTAGGTATTGATAAACCGGATATTCGCGGCATTATCCATTATCATACACCTGCCTCTTTAGAGGCTTACTATCAAGAAGCAGGTCGGTCAGGCAGGGATGGCAAAAAGGCAAAATGTATTCTCCTCTTTAATCGTAAAGATTTAGAGATTCACCGCTATTTTATCTATCAATCTTATCCAAGTTCACGAGAAATCTACTGGATATATCGTCAGCTGTGTGACGGGCTTTCTCCACAACAAATAATCGCCGAGGGGAAGAATGTCCACGAAACAAAGATGAATGTGGTCCTGAGGTTATTGGAGGAAGCAAATTGTATCCAATTAGGCGACAACCTCAAAATAACTAAAGGACTGAGATGGCTTAATATTAACCTGACAAATGAAGAAAGACGCAAGATGATGGAGCTTGATAGATTAAAAAAGATGGTAGAATACGCTGAGAATAAAACCTGCCGTCGAGCATACATCCTTACTTATCTTGGTGAGCAAAATCTACATCCATCTTGTAATAATTGTGATGTTTGCCTTGGACTTACAACTGATGTCCAGAGTATTTATCAGGGAAAGATTGAAGCGATTATTTACGAGTGTGTTAAAGAATATGAAGGGAAAATGGGCAGACAGGGTTTTGCCCAATTACTTAATGGCAGTCAAAGTAACACTATGGAAACCCTGAACTTAAAGACATCAGCGTTTTATGGAAAATTAAGGGATTTTACTCAAAAAGAGATTATCGCTTTCATTGACAATTTCATAAGTAAAGGTTCACTTGAAGTAATCACAAAGGATTATCCGCTACTATTTCTATCTAAAGAAAAGACCGTTGATAAACCTGTCCCTCGAAAAGTAGGATTAGAGATTCTGCGATTAGTCCATAACTGGAATGGTAAATTACCATCATCCAGTATCGCCAATATCCTGAGGGGGGTAGAAACTTCTGATGCCATTATTAAATATGGTCAGGATATTTTTGGAGCACATTTTGGTATACTTAAAGAATATGATTATCATCAATTAAAAGAATTTATTGACCTGATGCTTGCTAAAGGTTATCTTCAAAAGGAAAAGAATCAATTCTCCCTGAGCGAGGCAGGATTTGGTGTTTTGGGGATTAATCCTGAAGAGTAACTGTTCACCGCAGAGACGCAGAGACACAGAGGAAAAATTAAAATCTATTTGCTATACGCTTAATTCCATCTCTTAGAACAGAAACATTAAAATTGATCAATAAACCAATCCTTTTATTCATCATTTTTAGGTAGGTTAAAAGTTGAGCTTCATGAATCGGAAGTAGTTGCTCGACTGCTTTTAATTCTACGATAACTTTTTCTTCAACCAAAAGATCTATCCGGTATCCACAATCTAATTTAATTCCTTTGTATATTACAGGTAATTCAATTTGTCTTTTGAAAGCTAACCCCACCATAGATAGCTCATAACATAAACATTCTTCGTATGCAGATTCTAATAGACCTGGACCTAATGTCTTATGTATTTCAATTGCTGCACCAATAATTTTTTCTGTTACCTGATTTATTTCCATGTTTTCTCTGTTCCTCTGCGTCTCTGCGGTGAATAGTTACTAAAATATCAACCTTCAAATTCTCTTTTAATAAATTAATAATATTCCCTGGATTTCCCTTTTCAAGGTTAATTTCAGGATTATATGGAATAATAGCAAGTATTGGCACTTTAGATAATGTCTGGATTATTTGAGGATTTGTCTTTTCAACTATCGTCGCCTCATCTTCTTTAAACATATTTATCACTACCCCAAAAATCCGAATTCCTTGTGATTGAGCCTGTTTGATAGTTAATAAGGTATGGTTTATCGTGCCTAAGGAAGGTTTAGCTACGATTAAAATAGGCAGGTCTAAATCCTTGATTAAATCTATCATCAGGTAATTATCTTTAATCGGAACTAATATCCCACCCGTACCCTCAACTATAACTATATCATACCTTGATTTTAATTCACGGTAGGAGGCGAGAATTTTTTCAATATCTATTTTTACGCCCGTTATTTGACTTGCGACTAATGGTGCGACCGCAGGTTCTAAGCAGTAAGGATTTAACAATTTAACATCTTCCACAATCCCGGAGGTTTTAATCATCAACTCTAAATCCTGAGAGATAAGTTTTCCCTCTCTTTTAACCGCTCCGGTCTGGATAGGTTTCATCACACCTACTTTTAACCCTTTTTCTCTAAACAGCCCGGCTAACCCCGCCGCAATTACTGTCTTGCCCACCTCCGTATCTGTCCCTGTAACGAATAATCCTTTCACCATAATATCTTCTTATTTTATCACAGATTGAGTATATCTCAATAAAATTCTTTTCCCTCCTGTGATTCAGACACTGGAGCATCAGACACAAGACTATAGACTCTATTTATGCAGGAAATTAGTGACATTTGGGAAACCATCCTCAAAACTTCACTCCCTGAATTTTTCCTAAGCCTTACCTATGTCAGTGACAGTGTCAGTGTCGGTGAAGAAACTCCTTCAACTCATCCAACACTTCCAACTCTTTCTACTCTTTCAACTCTTCCAGCAGAAGCATAGGCAGGTCTCCCAAGCCTTCATTCTTCTGCAATTTCTGCCCGCTTTAGTCTGAGGTCTAATGTCTATAGTCTACTGTCTGAATCACAGAATATCTTTCCCCTTTTTCCCTACTTTTCCATTTTCCCTTACTTACACCTGAACGCTTACTCAAAACACTCTATTTATAATCTTGTAATTGCCATCAGGTAAAAGTTCTTTTTTAAATTGATACTTCGCCAGAAAGGGTAACCGTTCACCGCAGAGACACAGAGATGCAGAGAAAAAAATTAAAATCTATTCACCAGAGACAGAAATTTCCTTTTTTTTGTACATTTCGGGTCTTTCGTTGTTTATTAATCTTTTAATACTTACTTTTGACTAACTGTTTTTAAGCCTTTTTAAACACCGAAAAACGCGAAAAAGAGGGAAAAAAAGATATTTTCCTCTCTGTTTCTCTGCGTCTCTGCGGTAAAGGATTACCTGAACGGTTACAAAGCTTTCAATCACGGCACACTCCCCCGCCGTCCACTGCAACGACTGGTTAAGCATAAAATTTCTCACTGCAATTCTCTTTCTCTTCTCTTCCCTTGCCGAACTATTGTCCATTCCATAATCAAGGTACGACCCTACTATTCCCCCTTTTAGGCAATAGATAAATAGGGAAAGATTCTTTCCTCTCCATTATAGCACAATAATTAATTATACGCAACTATTTTTTTGTCTCAGATCAACAGACAATCACCATTTTGTCAAAACAAAAGATTACCTCATTCATTCATGCCCCCCATTCATTTCCAGATGTTCTGT
>JBFLYA010000130.1 GCA_040757115.1 bacterium
CAAGAATAGTCAATGGAGAAATAAATAATCACACAGAGACACAAAGTCACAAAGGAATTGAATAAAACAATAAACCTTTGTGTTCTTTGTGGCTTTGTGTGAGAAAATAAAAAGGAGATATTTTAGGAGATATTTTAGGGTCAACCGTGAATGTGGAATGCACAATAATTCGGTGAGGCAGAGGAAAAGGCAGCGAATTAAAGCTTTTGTCTAACCCTGCGTTGCAGTTGACGGCGGGGGACTGTGCCGTGGTCAGAGTTTTGTGGTCTCTCAAAGAGAAAAATGGGGGACGCACACAATTATCTAAGAACGATTCTAACAAATCGTTGCAGCGGACGGCGGGAGCTAACTGCTTTTCAAAAGTTTGTAGTTTATCAAAGTTTTGTCTTGCTTATAAAGTTTAGTGGCAATTCTCCCCGCCGCCGCTGAACTCAATCGTTAGGCATCTTGTCAAAGCTGAAGTATACTATGATGGTGGCGACGAGGTTAGCGCATTTTGGATTTAAACAATTAAGATTTTGAGTCTGTCCAGTATGATTTGTACTGTAGATACGAACGGTGATGAATAGTGATAGGATTTGAGATCATTGGTGAAATTAGAAATGTGGAGATAATCGCAACGGGTCAGGGAGTACATATCCGCCGCTATCTGGATCGAACCTATGGCAAGGGACACTGGCGGAAAATGAAAGGTAGAGCAACTGTGCGATTAATTGATGATACAATCTGTGAAGCCGAGATACACTGGTTTGAAGCACATGGTATAGGTCGTAAGGATTTCAAAGTCAAAAAGGTGATTCGATGAGTACATTTGTAATTTGTATCAACAACGAGAGCAATCCAGCGAGTTTGATTATAGGCAAAGTTTACCAGATTCTGCCAGACGCAGAAGCAAAGGCACATAACATGTTGCGCATTATTGATGAAGACAAATCCGAGTATGATGGTTATCTTTACCCGGTATCAATGTTCGCACCGATCACTTTGCCAAAGATAGCGGAGAGGGTATTGATGGCAACAGGTGAGAGAATACCCCTGTTGTCCCACTAAGTGCGATAAGATATTTTAGGGTCAACCGTCAATGTGAAATGCACAATAATTCGGTGAGGCAGAGGAAAAGGAAAAGACAGCGAATCAAAGCTTTTGTCTAACCCTGCGTTGCAGTTGACGGCGGGGGACTGTGCCGTGGTCAGAGTTTTGTGGTCTCTCAAAGTTTTATCTTGCTATCAAACTTTTGTGGTAATCCTCCCCGCCGCACCTGAACTTTATCGTTAGACAGATGAAAAAGAGGTTTAAATGAAGGCTATATTTAAGATTCTTTTATGGGTGAGTTTCGTCTTACTCATAGGTGGCTGCGCTGGCGGCAGATTACAAATAACAAAAGCCCAAATGCCACTACGCTCTTTTGAGGATATTCCCCAAAAGGATATTTCAATAGCAAGAGTCAAGCAAGAATTGAGAGAAGGACATTTTGATAGTGTTAAACGAGTGCTGGACGTTATCTCAAAAGAAGGATACGAAAATGAGATTGAGATTCATATGTATAGAGGGATATTATATTACTATCAAAACAGGTTACAATCTGCTCTTAATGAATTTGAAAAGTCCCTAAATCTTCTGGTCCCAACGGTTGAACAAGCTATCCAGAAAGACCTTTATGAAAACGCAGGGTATCTATATTATGACCTCAATGACTATAAAAAAGCAGCGGTCTATCTTCGCAAATGCAAAGAGTTAGGTGGAGAAGTTGAGGAAGCCGATATTGAATTCTTTGAAAAATTTCAGGGTACTCCTTACCGGATTGAGACCCAAGATCAAAGAGCGAACTTAAAGATGGATTACAAAGGAATTCCTATAGTCAAAGGCAGCATTAATGGAAGTAAGGAGCTAAGTTTTATAGTAGACACAGGAGCGCAGATGACCGTGTTGTCATCAGAGATGGCGAACAAGCTGAAGATAAAACCTCTTGTCTCTGGCAGCAAGGGAGCTGGAGCTGGTGGCGAATTTTCTGTTGATCTTGGGGTAATCGACTCATTAAGACTTGGTGATGTAATTGTCAGGAATGTCCCTGTTACTATTATTGATTCTAAGGAATTGACATTTAAGCTCTTTGGGCTTTTGACAATCTTTAAGATAGATGGGGTAATTGGACTTCCGTTACTAAAACAGTTTGATGTTACCTTTGATTACAAAGGCAAGAGACTCATCTTAGATATTCCACAGAAGACTGAAGAACCCTCATCCTTTGAAGGCAATTTTTATCTTGTGCGTGATAAGATAATGCTACCCGTAGGCATAAATGGCATTGAAGGATTTACATTCATGCTCGATACAGGTGGAGGTGGCGATCATGCTTCTATTACCCCTGAAGGTTTAGAGGAATTAAAGGATCAACAGTTAAAGATTTCTGAGCAATTAGGTGGAAGTTGGGGTGCTGGCGGTGGAGGAGTAAAGAAGATTAAAGATGTCAAGGATGTCTCCTTGAGAATGTGTGGGTTTGATATTCGGAATGTAGATCTGCGTGTAGATAAAGACCCTATAAAAGATAAACTCATCGAGATAGATGGTTTTATTGAGAATATGATATTAGAAAACTTCAAGGTAAAGATGGATTTTAGAAAGATGCAAATAACATTAGTAGACTAAATTTGAGATGCTAAAGAGAGGTTTAATTTTTTGTTCTGTCTAACCCATCGCTGCACCTGACTGCGGGGGGCTGTGCCGTAATTAGAGTTTTGTGGTATCCCAAGTTTTTATCTTGTTTACAAAGTTTAGTGGTAATTCTCCTCGCAGCAGGTGAGCTTTATCGTTAGATTCAACACTCAGAAAGGAAAGGTATTATGACTGTAACGGTTGAAAAGATTGCAAATGAAGTCAAATTGCTTCAGGAATGGGAGTTGAACGAGTTTCTGGCCTGGCTTACAGACTACGAGCTTGAACATTTTGACGAATGGGACAAGGAGATTCAACGCGATTCACAGCCGGGTGGACGCTTGCAGGTCATGCTGGATGGTGTTCGCGATGACATTTCCGCGGGAAGGACTAAACCTCTTGATGAAATCATTAACAACTCCTGATTTCTGGAATTTATACTTTTCTTTGCCTCCTGAAATCAAATCTCTAGCCAGAAGGATGTATCAATTGTGGAAGAGAAATCCGAGACATCCCTCTCTACACTTTAAGAAAGTTGGTCAGGTATGGTCTATCAGAGTCGGCGAAGGATTTCGGGCATTGGCCATGAGGGAAAGCGATACTTTCTTCTGGTTCTGGATTGGAAATCATGATGAGTATAAAAGACTTATTGGGAAGTTATGATTCGCGGAGGGTTCGCTGATTAAAGGAATGGAGATATCTAAGGAAGTTTTAGAGTCAACGGGAGATATTAGGGGCATGTCATTGACAGGTCAACCGTGAATGTGGAATGCACAATAATTCGGTGAGGCAGAGGAAAAGGAAAAGACAGCGAATCAAAGCTTTTGTCTAACCCTGCGTTGCAGTTGACGGCGGGGGACTGTGCCGTGGTCAGAGTTTTGTGGTCTCTCAAAGTTTTATCTTGCTATCAAACTTTTGTGGTAATTCTCCCCGCCGCACCTGAACTTTATCGTTAGACAGTGTGATACAATTGTGTCTCAGATTTGCGATTGTAGAAAATTAGGAGGATGGACTATGTTGACAAAAATGATTGATGTGCATGAAGTTCAATCTCATTTGCAAGGGTTGTTATCCCAAGTACTGACAGGTATGGAACTTATCTTTACGGACGGAGATAAACCAGTTGCTCGTCTTGTACCAGTTGCTGCACGAGTGGCAGGATTACACGCAGGAGCAATTTGGACAAGCATGGATTTTGATGAGCCTTTACCTGAAGAATTTTGGATGGGAAATATATGAAATTGCTCTTAGATACACACACTTTCATCTGGTGGGATAGTGAGCCAACAAAACTTTCGGTACAAGTTCTTGCATTATGCCAGAACCGAGAAAATATGTTGCTGTTAAGCGTCGCCAGCATCTGGGAAATGCAAATCAAACTTCAATTAGGGAAATTGAAGTTTTCAGTGCCTTTAAAAGAAATCATCGAGACTCAGCAACAGACAAACAATGTTAAAGTGTTACCTGTTACCTTGCCACATGTGTTGGCAGTGGAGAAATTGCCTGTCTATCATAAAGACCCATTTGATCGTCTCCTGATTGCTCAAGCTACGGTTGAAGAAGCAGTGCTCGTTACAGGGGACCCGATACTTACCAATTATCCAGTGAAAGTGGTGTGGTAATTGTGTAAAAACTAAATAGAGAATTGAAGTATTAGGAGGGTCAAACCGTGAATGTGGAATGCACAATAATTTGGTGAGGCAGAGGAAAAGGAAAAGACAGCGAATCAGAGCTTTTGTCTAACCCTGCGTTGCAGTTGACGGCGGGGGACTGTGCCGTGGTCAGAGTTTTGTGGTCTCTCAAAGTTTTATCTTGCTATCAAACTTTTGTGGTAATTCTCCCCACCGCACCTGAACTTTATCGTTAGCCACAAACTGCAATTAGAAAGAGAGGTTAAATATGCCAGAGATTAGTCGATTTTATGGTATAATCATTGGGATGTTTTATGATGATCATAATCCTCCTCATTTCCATGCTCGGTACGGAAAAGATAAGGCAGCTGTGGAAATCACTACTTTGCGGGTGTTGGAAGGGAAAATTCCTCCCCGATCATTAGGATTAGTGGTCGAATGGGCATCACAACACCAAGAAGAACTGTTACAGGATTGGGAGTTGGCCAAAAACAATCAGCCCCCCAAAAAGATTATCCCTTTAGATTAAGTGGAGGTTTTCAATGATTCATGATGTTGTTTCAGCGGTTTATAAAGGCGGGTACAAGATAAAGTTAACTTTTGATGATGGGAAAAATGGAGTTGTTGATTTTGCAAAATACTTGACGGCAGGTGGAGTCTTCACGAAATTCAAGGATGTTGAATTCTTCAAGAACTTCACAGTGAATGAAGAGTTGGGTGTCATCACCTGGAATAATGAGGTAGATGTTGCACCGGAAACACTTTATTCTGAAGCTACAGGGTCTTCTTTGCCAAGATGGATGCAATAACTATAATAGGGAGTATTAGGGTCAAACCGTGAATGTGGAATGCACAATAATTCGGTGAGGCAGAGGAAAAGGAAAAGACAGCGAATCAGAGCTTTTGTCTAACCCTGCGTTGCAGTTGACGGCGGGGGACTGTGCCGTGGTCAGAGTTTTGTGGTCTCTCAAAGTTTTATCTTGCTATCAAACTTTTGTGGTAATTCTCCCCGCCGCACCTGAACTTTATCGTTAGACTAACCACAAAAAAGGTAGAATTACACAAAATGAAAAGATACATTTTTATTGCCTTAATATTAATATTTATTTTATGGGCGATAGGTGGATTAGCTGTATGGTTATTTTTACCAAATTGGTCCATTCGTGGTACCTTCGGTGATATGTTTGGAGCTATCAATTCTCTTTTTTCTGGATTAGCGTTAGCTGGAGTGATTATTGCAATACTTCTCCAGAAAACTGAACTTGAACTGCAAAGACACGAATTAGAAATGACCAGAGAAGAACTTCACCGTGCCGCTGAGGCTCAGGAAAAATCGCAACAAGCACTTAAGCAACAGGTAGAGAATCAAAAACTTTTGGCTCAACTTGAATCCATTAATGCACTGCTTGCTTCTTATGGTGATCAAATTGAGGGAATGAAGGGAAATAGTACAGTCGTAATGACACTAAAAGAACAGTGTGAAAAGAAGATAAATAAGTTGCGTGAATCTTTGGAAAAAGTACTTTCTGACGCAGGGCTAAATTTAGAATAGAAACTTAGAGAAGAATTGGAGTCATCTCCCGAATTGAGAATTAACGCAAGCAGGAAGAAAAGAGAATTGCAAAACAAAGTTTTTGTCTAATCCAGCGATGTTCCCTGATTTTTATGAGAGGAGGCTCTGACTTGCTTCGCGTGCCCGTGAGTTTTGTCATTATGACCAAATGATGTATAGGAGACTAAATGAAATTCAGTGAACTGGTTAGATTATTAGAAGAAAATGGATTTAGAATTGTGAAAGAAAAAGGCTCAATAAGATACTATGGAAAGACTGGGTGGAATAAAATGGTTCGACTTGATTACCACGGATCAAAGGAAGTTCCTACAGGCACTTGCAATAGTATCCTAAAGGCTGCAGGAATTAAATGACCATAAGGAGGATAAGATGATTGAATTACCATATTCATTAGTAATTGAAGCTACGGAAGAACCAGACTATTTTGGTTTCTATTCCCTGGATTTGGAAGGCTTTTCAGGCATAGGACATTCTGTAGAAGATTGTTTGTACCAGGCTAAGTGGGGAATGAAAGAACATGTTGCTTTACTAAGGGAACAAAGGATTCCAGTCCCTCCTGAGAACCCAAAAGCTAAGATTATTATTCAGAATGAAAGAAAATTAGATGTGGCAATGGTCTAACAAATCGCTGAAGCTGACGGTGCTTCGCACCGCAGCTTAGCTTTATCGTTAGACCCTGAGAGGAACAAGAGCATATGTCAAACTTTGAGCACATATTCGAGACCTATAGGAAAGCCGAAGTCAAGAAGTTCACAGAAATAGCGGACAATATTCGCTCTCTCGATGATCTTTCCTCTCTGCTCTTATGTCTCCTTTAATTATGCTTACTGAAAGAATAAGCGATATACATTTTATCCAGTATAATCGTCAACGCATCCTTTCTCTATTAACCTGCCTTTTTCTCGTCTGGCTTATGGTCAGGAGCTTTAAAGAGATGCAAACCATTGGTCAGATTTGTCCAGCAACCAGCTTGATTACATTCAGTAATCTCCTGATGAAGGACTACCTCTTTCCCCATTTGAGCTTACTTCAATTTTTCTCTCCTTTTATTTTTATATTAATTTTAACTTTGGCCAGTCCTTCAGGAAGAACCGTATCTTCACGGTATACTATTCTACAATTTTTTTGAATAACTAAAAGATTTTTTTAAGTTTTAATCTAAAAAATGGACTATCTTAACCCTAAATTTTAAATGAAGTTAAGGCAATATTAAAAATAAATTGCTATCTTATGCGGTTTTTTATTACTTATTCCGCCTCAACGGGTGACCTTTTCCTGAACTTAAGCTTGATAAGAAATGTTGAAATCTTACAGGAGCAAATCGTTCTTAATTTGGAAATAATATCCATTATCTGCATGCCTAATATAATTATTCCCAAGATTGCAAGGGAGATGAAAACAGTTCCAAATTTAATCGCAGAAGGTGAGTTGCCATAATAATTAGGCAGTGCCTTTGCAGAGAGCATAATGGCAAATGCCTGCAATGTAATCCATATCCCGCCTATAACCAATAAGGCGATAATTGTCTGTCTTAATACAAAATGCCACCTGTTACGATTGCTCCGCCGACGCAACAACAATAATAACTCGTGAACCGGCATCAGTAAAGCCGACAAAAGATAAAATAATCCGCTTATTCCGCTCCCAGGTAGACCCACTGCCATTTTAGTGTCCTTTCTCATACATGGCAAAACGCCGCCTCAATATTAATTCACTCCACATTGCCTCTAACATAAAAATACTGTTAATAGTGCGCAGGACGAAAAATGAGGAAATGCTTGTTAAAATCAACCCCCCTTCTTTCTTACTGCGCATGTGTAAAAGTGCCGGTATCAAGACTGCCGGTGCATCAATTACATACCCAAAAAGAAAAAGAGGGTTTGCAAATAAAATAGCCAATAAAGGCAAAAGCAGAAGATAGGCCACCGATGCAAAAATTCCATCCCACATAGCTATGGCAATAAGTAGACGCAGGTAGCGAATCCTTGCTATTTTGCTCCAATGCACGCACACATTTTGTATAAAACCGTGTGACCAGCGTTTTAGTTGTTTTTTCATAAGTGAAAAATTATGGGGTTCAATAGGATAGGCAAACGCCTCAGGAACAAATACTACTTTGCGGCCTAATTCGTAAAAACTCCATGTCAAATCCACATCTTCTGCCAGAGTCCTATTAGACCAGCCTCCGTTTTGCTTTAAAATATCTGTTCTGTAGGCAGAAAAACAACCGGAGGAAATGAGGGGTTTTTCATAATAATCCTGTATCTGCTTATAAAAGGAAAAAGCAAAGAGATATTCAATATAACGGCCGCGTTCCCAGACCGTCTTTACATAACGAGGGAGCACAAAACCGCAGACTGCCGCAGCATTACTTGCCTTAAGGGCATTCAGCATTTTCTCCACTGCATCAGACTCCAAAATAGTATCAGCGTCAATGGCCATAGTGAATTGGGTAGTTACATCCTTTAAAGCGTAGTTCTGGGCACCTGCCTTTGAGCCAGTGTTATATGGCGGCCTGATAACTGTAACTCCAAGTTCAAGTGCTACTTCAAAAGTATTATCAGTAGAACAGTCATCCACCACTATAATTTCATCAGGGGGAACTGTTTGATTCTTTAAACTCATTATTGTATCGGCTATGCTCTTTTCTTCATTGTATGCCGGGATTATGACAGTCAAGTTACTCAATTTTTTTACTGATAGGAAATTGCTTTTTTGAGTGTTTTGGGTATTATATCCATTTGTGCCCATTGTGAGGATATTTTACCACAAATTTTATCCTTTGTCAACAAAAAATTCAAAAAAATTCGACTCTTTTAAAAAAAATCCAAAAATTAGTATCGAAAATCTGCTCGATTAGGACAAAATCATAAAAATGGACATTGCCAATAGTGATTTTGGACACACTTATCCTCCGGAAGGTCCTTGGAAGGTCATAAAAGAAAGGACTAAAAAGTAGGTGAGAATTATGAAGGGTATCATCTTCCCTGCCAGAAACCATTATAAAACCATCTCTTCGTCCCTGGCATATTCTTCAGGATTTCCTCAATATCTTCTTTTTTGCAGATAATCTCTAACATCCGCATATTACCACCACATTCCGGACACTTCAATGGGTCGATACAAAAATATCCTAAAATCTTCTATACAAACCAATGACTTTCCCCGCAATCTTTATATCCTCTGCAGATACCAGTATTGGTTCCATCTTAGAATTCGCTGGCTCTAATCTCACCAATGATGTGCTTTCACGATAATAATATTTCACTGTAGCATCTCCTCCCACAAGTGCTACAACTATATCCCCATTATCGGCTATTTTTTGCCTTCTAACAATCACATAATCCCCTGACAAAATCCCTGCTTCAATCATACTATTCCCTTCTACCTTAAGTGCAAAACACTTAGTATTGCTGACTAAATCTTTACCTAAGATAATCTCACCCTCAATATTCTCCAAAGCCAGTAATGGTAGCCCTGTCTGAATCCTTCCTACTTTTGGAACCTTCACATACTCATCTTCTAATCTCTGTCTTTTATGCTCAACCAACAATTCTATAGCCCTGGGTTTGGTTGGGACCTTCCTCAGATAGCTTTTCTCTTGTAACGACTTGAGATGGGCAAAAGGTGCACAAGGAGATTTTAGTCCCAAATGACTCTGTATCTCCCTTACCGTAGGTGGGTAACCACATCTCTGGATATTCTCCAGACAAAAGTCTAATACCTGTTGTTGTTTTTCGGTTAATTTAATTCCTTTGGCATGCTCATCACCTCCAATTATTATAATACATATGTTCTAATTAGAATATACCATATAATCTTCAGAATGTCAAGTAATTTTTTGGAGGGTGTTGAAAAAGTCGTTTTTTAGGAAAGGGTAGTTTTTGGAGGGGTGAATTTTCTAAAAACTGCAAAACTGCCTCCCTCTTTGAATTTAAACCTCTCCTTTTTAACCTTTCTTTTTATTTTTCTTAATCTTTCGTAACTATTCAGCACAATTATTCGATCTGTGCGGTTAGAAGAGAAACTTCCCCGCATTAAGGTTAAAGACGTACTCTCCCTTCTCCGCCGCTGGCGGGGGGATTAAGGATGTGAAAATCTTCTCAACTACCATTTCAATACAGGTCGCAACTATTGCATAAACTCTGGCAATTGACCTTCGAACAAGAGATTCAGACCCTGAATTGAACCAATTCCATTCTTCTTGCATGTCGAAATATAGCTCCGAATCCGGCAGAATATTTTAGCCCCTTCCAGCGACCTGAAACAACCAGAAATCTTTTGCTGAACTTTAGTCATACGAATATCATTTGGGTGTGGCTATTCTTAAACGACAGGAGATTTATTGTATCTCCTATGGTTATGTAAAAAAGAGTTAATAAAAAAGTTCCCTCCGGGTATAGATATAAAGTAGCCATCTTAATATCTCTATCAGAGATAGTCTATTTTCAGTTATCTTTGTGTTCTTTGTGTCTCCTTTGAGAACTTTGTGTTTAATAATGTAGGTATCCTTAATTTAACCACAAACTTTACGAAGTTTTTCACAACGCTCACAGAGATATAGACTTATAATGTAATGTTCTTTATAAACAGATTCCTTAAAAAGGAACAGGAAGGCTGTTTTAACCGTCGTCCAAAAGTAGCCACACCCATATCATTTTCACTCTGGTTGTTAGTAAAAGGAACATCTTTGTCTCCCATAAACCTTAATGTCTCATTCTCATAGTCCCTTAGCCGTTCCAGAAGATTATGTGCCTTTGTCTTCTTTGGTCTGCCCC
>JBFLYA010000131.1 GCA_040757115.1 bacterium
GAAATTTGCAATTGGGTCAGACAACTGTTTTTCAAAGAGCTTTTAATCTGGAGTTATCAACAAGGCAAAACCGGAAAATCTATTGATTCTGTGTTGACAACTCTCTAAAAAACGCAAAAGTTTAGTTTACTATATCACAAAAAATATACTTTGTCAACAGGCTTTCAATCGGCTACCAGGTAACCGTTCAAGTAGTCCTTTACCGCAGAGACGCAAGAGTTCGCAGAGAAGACATAGAAATAAAGTAACTATTCAGCCACTGATTAACACGGATAAAAAAATAAAATCAGTGTTTCATCTGTGTCCATCTGTGGCTGAATAGTTACCAATAAATTTTAATTTTTTCTCTGCGTCTCTGTGCCTCTGCGGTGAACAGTTACGCTACCAGAAACTGATTGACAATTTTTTGCCACTTCTCTTGTTTCGGAAAACAAATAAGGAATAAAACAAAAGATAGCCCGATTAAAAAATAAAATTCTCCTAACAGGCTACCTATTAAAAATAAAACAAGGCCGTATAAAGCAATGGTTTCACATAAAGCAAAGATAAGGATGTTTCCCGAGATTAATGGTCTTATAATTTCATCAATTTTAGATTCTGATGTTAATGGAATTTTACCGGAATTATCTAAAAACCTTTTCAGGATAAGAATAACCACTATGGTTAAAGCAGAGATTAAATAAAGTATGTTTTTAAGCCAGTCAAATTCTTTGAATTTAACTAAACCTTCAAAAGAGAAGTGGTGAAGTATATTTGGGATAAACAGATAAATAATCAACGAAAGGATATTGGCAAAATATACTATTCGAATAGTTAAAAGGGCATGGTTAAATTTAGTTTTTGAAGTTGGTTCTAACATTGTATCTCTCCTGAAAATAGTTAATTAGAGATTAGAGAATTAGTGAATTAGAACCTGCACTCTTGCTAATCTCTAATCTCCAATCTCTAATCTCTATGCTCAATTTTCATCCTCGTTTGTGAACCGCAGGTTCATGCCTGGTTCTCCTGAAAATAATCCGCAGATTTCGCAGATTACACAGATTTTTATTTTTTTATCTCCCCACTGGCGGGAGATTAAGAGGTTAGGGGATTCTTTTATTCCCGAATCCCGAGTCCCTTAATTTTCATCGTCATTTGTGCCTTGGAGGGGCATGTCCGTTTCCCCTGAAAATCGGGACTCGGGACTTGGGGTTCGGGACTCGGGAAGGCTGGTAGCCGCAGGCTTCAGCCTGATTTCACCTGAAGCATCAAACCCTTGTTACTTAAATTCTCATAAATCGTTTCTCCAGTTCATTTAAACTCATCTTGATTATTACTGGTCTGCCGTGTGGGCAGGTAAAAGGTAATTGTGTTTGTGATAATTGTAAAATCAATGCCTCTATTTCCTGTTGAACTAATTTATCACCAGCTTTTATGGCACAGTGGCAACTCATTGAGATAAGTATCTTCTCTCGAATTTCTTGAGGTGTCTTACTCCTTTCTATTGTTTGAATTTCATAAATAAGTTCAAAAATTAACTCCCTGGGCTCTCCTTTTTCTAATGCGGCGGGAACAGAACGAACAATAAATGAATTCTGTCCAAATTCTTCTATCTCAAACCCTAATGAATTAAAAATAGGTAGATTTTGAACCAGAACCGCTGTCTCTTTATAATCCGTCTCAAGGGTAATGGGGATTAGTAGAATTTGTGCAGGTAAAATCCGTTCATCAATGGCTTCCTTCATTAATTTCTCATAAAGGACTCGTTCATGAGCCGCATGCTGGTCAATGATAAAAATATCCTCTTTACCCTGAGCAATAATATAGGTATTAAATACCTGACCAATAACCTGTAATTCAGCAGGAAGTGATAAGTGAGGAGAGGGTAGGGGAGGTATGGTTAGTGGTGAGGGTGGCGTCATAGTAGGTGTTTGTTTAATTGTGTAATCTGGAAGAGGTATTTCCTGTTGCATCATTGGTTGAGGTTTGACCCACTGTGTTTGAACTTCAGGAGGTCGGACATCAGGTATTAAACTCGCCCTGGATAGGGTGTTTCGGATTGCCTCTACCAATAAATTATGCACCTCATTCTCATTATGAAATCGTATCTCCCGTTTTGTGGGATGAACATTTACATCTACTTTGTCAGGGGCGATGTTTATAAAAATTATAACGATGGGGTGTTTATCTTTAGGAAGTAATGTATGATACCCTTGATAAATAGCATGGGTAACAGTTTTATTCATCACATAACGGTAATTAACAAATATAGATTGGAGATTTCTATCAGGACGGGTATGAATCGGTTTGGCTAAAAAACCACTTACTTCAAGCAGATTACTTTTAAATTCAATCGGCAAAATGTCTTGTGATAATTCTTTTCCTAAAAAGTGAAGTATTCTTTCTTTAAAATCCGAACTGGCGGCAACATTGATTATCTCCTGATTATTATGAATTAATCTAAATGAAACCTGCGGATGACTGAGTGCATTTTGATAGACAACATCATTGATATGAGCGATTTCGGTGATATTAGTTTTAAGGAATTTTTTTCGAGCCGGGGTATTGAAGAATAAATTTTCAACTTCAATTACCGTGCCTATTGCCGCACCTATTTCGGTTACCTCTTTGATTTTACCACCCTCAAGTTTGACTGATGTGCCAGAAATACTCTCTTTGGGTCGGGTAATAAGTTTGATTTGAGAGACAGCGGCAATACTGGGTAATGCCTCCCCTCTAAAACCAAAAGAACAAATTGCATCTAAGTCTTTTGCAGTAGAAATTTTACTTGTAGCAAATCGCTCAAAAGCTAATACAGCGTCTTCTTTACTCATCCCCTCGCCATTATCCGAGACTCGGATGAGACTTTTTCCGCCATCAATCACTTCAACCACAACTTTTGTGCTTTTGGCATCAAGTGAATTTTCGACTAATTCCTTGACAACAGATGCCGGTCTTTGCACCACTTCACCTGCGGCGATTTTATTCGCAATTTCCTCTGGTAAAATTTTAATCCTTGAACTCATCCCTCAACTTTTATTGTATAATATTCATTTTATAATGTCAACTAAAAAATAGTTGCAAAGTAGAATTATTTGTGATATAGTTAATCTACGATGAAAATCTTATTAATCTCTCCACCTAAAATGAAAACACAGGATTCCCCCTTAATTGTCTTCGAAGAGGTGCCAAAATACTATCCTCCACTGGATTTGATGTCTATTGCGGCTTGTTTGAAGAAAGATTATGATGTAGAAATTCTGGATGCACAGGTCTTAAATCTGAGTTATGAGGACATTCGTCAGGAAATAATAGCTAAATCCCCAAATATTATTGGAATCAAAACAACTATCTACACATTATTAGAAACGATTGATGTCGCTAAACTAATAAAAGAAATAGACAATTCTATCCATATAAATTTATGCGGTCCTCATACTCATATTTTTCCAGAAATAATTAATTTACCCTGTATTGATTCATTAATTATTGGTGAAGAAGAGATTGTTTTTAGTCAATTAGTAAATTCTTTTCATAATCTAAGTCAGATAAAAGGTATAATTTATAAAGAGAATGGTCAAATTATTCACAGTCCTTCCCAGGAGGTAATTTTCAATCTTGATTCTTTACCTTATCCGGCTCGGGAGATGACTCCATACAAAAAATACACGATTAATTCAAACACGATTTTTACCACGATATTAAGTAGTCGGGGATGTCCTTATGATTGTCTTGAGTGTCATTTGCCTGCATTTAGTAAGAGTTTTCGAACAAGAAGCAGTGTGAATGTAGTTAATGAAATACAAGAATGTTTAAAATTAGGTATTCAGGAGTTTATCTTTGTTGATGATGTGTTCACACTTAATCGCAAACGGGTTTTTGAACTATGCGACGAAATCATAAGACGGAATCTAAAGATTAAATGGCGGATTAACGCCAGAGCCAATAATATCGATTATAGTCTGGTATTAAAATTAAAGGAGGCAGGTTGTCATTGGATTCATTATGAAATGACGAGTGGTGTGCAGAGTATGTTAGATTTTTTAAAAAAAGAAATTACTCTAAAGCAAATCCAATACGCTATTAAAGTCACTCAGGATGTCCGAATAACCAGTTCTGTAGATATTATCCTTGGATTACCTGCACAAACAAAAGAAGATGTTCAGGCGACTCTCAGAGTTGTTAATAAAATTAATCCTGATTTTGTCAATTTTCTGCTTAATCTTCCATATCTAGGTCCGGAGGGTTCAAAAATCCTTATGTGGACACAAGAAACCAGTCTATCTCATTATTACAGGCATCTAAATCTTTTCTTTGATTCTAATCTGGAATTTCCGTTACATCAAAATATCGATGAACTGATAACGCTATTAAAACTTGCCTATAAAAAATTTTACTTCAGACCAGGCTTTTTTATTAAACAGTCTTTAACTTCACATTCCTATGATGTGTTTAAAAAGCGGATAAAGATTAGCCTTAAGGTAATGGTCAGTGAAATGGGGGATTCTCCTGAAAGTAGGAAGTAGGAGAGTAGGAGAGTAGGAAAGTAGGAAAGGGGGAGACATTGCCCCCAGAAGAGGAATACCGTGCACATCCTTTATCCCTTTCCTACTTACCTACTACCTACTTGCCTACTATTTTCATTGCTCTGTCCTCCGCAGGTTAATGTTTATTCCCCCAAATAACTGACGTATTACGCCTTAAGACATTAAAGATTTAATCTCATCAAATCTTCAGATAATAAAAATTCGCCTGAGTAGTGCTTTTTGCATTGAGCGGCTAAATCATAATCATCACATAAAGGATAAAAATGGGTCAGGACTAATTTTTTACAATTAGACTCACTGGCAATCTTAGCGGCAAAATAAGGTGTAAGATGTCCTTCAACCTTAATCTCATCAGGAAAGGCACATTCCAAAATTAATAAATCCGTGTTTTGAGCCAATTTAACTATCTGCGGACAATAATCTGTATCACCAGAGATAGTTACACTTTTGCCCTCTTTGGTCTGGAATCTGTAACCAACACTATTTTCACTGTGGATGATAGGCATTGTCTTTAATCGCCAATTATCAAATTCAATCTCATTATCACGCACTTCTGTAAGGAAGAGATTATAACTTTGTGGGGTAATCCAATCACCATATACTTTAAGTAGTCTATCATAGAAATCTTTAAACCCAACAGGTCCGATTACTTTCAGGTCATTTTCTCTTAATCGTACTGGATTTTTGTAGGCAAAAAGGAATGAGACAAAATCAATCGTATGGTCTGGATGAAGATGGGTGTAAAGTAGATAATCAATTTCTAAATAATCTAACTGTGCCTCTAATAATTTCCTTAGTGTTCCAGAACCACTATCAATGAGGATATTTTGATTTTCAATCTTTAAAAATATAGCCGGCGATGCCCGTTTTAAAGTAGGGATAGCCGTTCCTGAGCCAATAATGATTATTTCCATAAGTAAAATATACTATCGAGGCTTATTATCTAAACTTTGGCAAAAAATATAAGAGACGACAGGAAAAAACTTAAAATTTAAAACTAAAAATGCAAAACTCGTTTATAGTTTATAGTGTATAGTTTATAGTGTATAGTTTATAGTGTATAGTCCTTCCACTAACAACTATCAACTATAAACTATCAACGATTTTTAGTTTTAAGTTTTTCAAAGAAGTTTGCAAATTTGCCAAAGTTTAGTTATTATCTGCCCTCATCTGGGTATTTTACCCTTTAATAGGGCGATTTTATCCTTAATTAATTCAGATAATTCACCTTTACCATAGATACTTGTCGGATAGGTTTTTTGGAGTTTTTCATAAATTAAAGCGGCTTTTTGATATTCACCTGCCTGTTCCTCACATTCTGCAATATGATATAAGGCATGCGGGACTAAATCAGAGGCAGGAAAGTTATCTGCGACCTTTTGCCACTGTTCTTTAGCCTTATCAAATTCTCCCATTGCATAAAATGTTTCTGCCTTTCCGTAGATAGCATAGGGACTCCAATAACTATCCGGATATTCATTAATAAGTTTATCATATTGAGTAATTGCCGAGTTATATTCACCATATTCTTGAGTTCTACGGGCAGTATCATAAAGGACTTTTGATTGTTCATCCTTTAGTTTATTTTCGGCAGTGGTCAGTAATTCTTTAGATGTATTAGCAAATTTAGTGTCAGGATAGGTATCTATTATTTTTTTAAATTGTAAAGCCGCATCTTGTAAATTTCCCTGTTCATAAAGGCGAAGGGCAAGATTATACTCTTCTTCGGCACTCTTTGGCGTTCCTTTTTTTGAAATAGCGACTAAGTTTTCCTCTGACTTTTTAGCATATTCCGTATTCGGATAATTTTCCTTTATCTCTTCAAACCATTCTGTTGCACTCTTATAGTCACCTAAGGCATAATATCGAAGGGCAATATCGAATTTGCGTTTAACTCGGTCGGTTTTCATTGCTTCTTCTGCCTCATTAATTCCAGATTGAGCCAATGTAGCATATTCAGTATTGGGGTAGTTAGTGATAATTTGTTGAAAGGTATTTATTGCCAGAGGATAGCTTTTTTCTTTCATCAAAGTAAGTCCTTTTTTATATATTTTATAAGCCTCATCTTCACTTTCTTTGGTTTCTATTTCTAATAGTTTTTTCTGGGCATCTTCTTTATACTCAGTCTTTGGATATTCGGTGACAATTTCTTTAAATCCCTCTTTTGCCTTAGCCAATTTTTCCTCTTCATAAAGTTTCGTTGATTCCTCCCATTTCTTCTTAGCCTGTAAGTAATCTTTTTCTTCTTCAATCAAGGTCATTGCTTTTTCGGCTAATTTAGCATATTCACTTTCAGGGAATTCAAACATTACTCGTTTAAATTCGTGGATTGCCTCATCATAATTTTTTTGTCTTAGTGCTACCTCTCCTCGGTCATATATGGTGCGTGCCTCTTTGTATGAAGTAACCACTAAATCTTCATTAATTTTTGACAATAATCCTTTAGCCTCATTTATTAGTTTGCTATCAGGATATTTATTAATCAATCTGGTAATTTTCTCTTTAGATTCCTTGTATTTTTTATCGGCATAAAGAGAATTAGCCTGGTCTAATAATTCTTTTGCCTGTTTTTCTTCATACTCTGCTTTAATCTTCTCAATTGCCTTTTGAGAAGAATCAACATATTTACTCTTTGGATATTCTTTTATTAATTTCTCAAATGAAGCGATAGCCTCCTGGTCATTCTCCAATCGGTATTGACACCAGCCAATAGAATATAAGCAATAATCAATATATTTACTTTCAGGATAATTTGTGATAACCTTTTTATATTCTTTTAATGCCTCCTCGAATTTATTTTGATAATAGAAAGATTCACTTATTTTCAATTGAGCGTAATGAGCAAAATTACTTGTTTTAAATTTCGTCAGGAAATCTCTAAATAAAGAAATAGCCTGTTGATAATCCTTTGCCTCATAAGATGCTTTCGCCTTTTGTAACAATTCTTCTTCAGTTTCAGTCTGTTGAATAGTCGGTTGCTGTGTAGTGGCTGTTGCTGTTACAGATTTAGAAGGGAGATATTTTTCTAATTCTGACAGGTTATATTCTGCGTAATTTGCATCCGGGGTATCTGGATAGCGTGTTTTAATTTTAGTAAATGCCCTTTTCGCACCGGCATAATCGCCTAGTTTTTGGAAAGATTCACCAGCTCGACTTAATGCCTGTTTTGCCATTTCTAACCCCGGGTATAAATCTGCCACTTTTTCAAAAAGCATTGCCGCATTTAAAAAATTTCGGAGTTGGTATTCGCATTCTGCTGATAGCAATTGGATATCAGAAACTTTTTCTCCAGACGGATGAAGGTCTAAGTATTTCTGGCAAAATTTATTTGCCTCATTAAAATCACCTTTGTTAAATGAATTAACTGCCTGGTCATAAATTTTAATCTCATCCTGAGCCCAAACATTTATACTTAGCCCTATTAATAATAAACAGATTAAAAATCTTCTCATTTTTTACACCTCACTTTGGGAAGATATAATATTTTTATCATAAATTTCTTCTGCTGTCAAGAAAAAAGTTTGTAAGCGTTCAGGTGGTGTAACAAAAGGAGATGTGGAGATTAAGGAGATAGGGAGATATTATTAAAAAAATTGAAATTAATAGAAATTTATGGAAATTTGTTGTTTTCCACAATCAATTTCTACCTATTTTTGCTTCGCAACATTTTTCGAATTCTATAAATTTCAATCTATTTCTATTATCTTATCTCCATATCACTCTTATCTCCTTATCCCCTTTCTTACACTTTTGATATATAGCCTGAACGGTTACAAAAGTTTGATAAGTTGATAAGGAATTATGTTTATTTCTACTGGATAGTAAGAATAAAGCTACCCGTTGAGGTAAATTTTTGAATACGGTGATTATAGGTATCTACGACATAAAGATTTCCTGCAGAGTTTCTGGCGATACCAGTTGGTTGATTGAACTCACCATCCGCAGAACCAAACTTACCAAATTTAAGGATAAAACTTCCAAAAGGGCTAAATTTCTGTATTCGGTGATTATCGGTATCAAGCACAAAAATATCATCAGAGGCATCCGAACAAATCCCTTGTGGTTGATTAAAATCTCCATCTTCACTACTTCCAAATTTACCCCATTTATGAAGATATAAACCCGTGGGGCTAAATTTTTGAATTCGATTATTGCCCATATCAACCACATAAATATTACTTAAGGAATCTACATCTACTCCTGAGGGATACCTAAACTGTCCCTCCCCGGTTCCAGCACTACCTATTTGAATGGTAAAATTTCCAGTTGAGGTAAATTTTTGTATCCGATGATTATAGGTATCGACAACATAGACATTATCATTCTTATCAACATAGATACTATAAGGTCGGTCAAACTCTCCCTCTTCAAATCCAGGTTGACCAAAAGTTAGCAGGAAATTTCCATCTCTATCAAACTTTTGTATTCGGTAGTTATTAGTATCCGCCACATAAATATTACCAACCGAATCTACTCCTACGCCGTAAGGGAATTTAAACTTACCTGTTTCTGTGCCCATACTGCCCAGTTTCATAATAATATCACCATTTTTATTAAATTTACAGATTCGATGATTATTGGTATCCGCAATATAGATATTATCTTCTTTATCTATCGCAATCCCGTGTGGAAACTGGAGGTTATGGCGACGATAAGTCCATTGAGATAAGGTATCATCACGGTATTCTTCACTTACATTAACAGGCACCTGCGGCGAAGAAGCACAACCAACGAGGATTAAATTAATGACTAAAAGGAATAAAATCTGTCTCATTTATCTTGTAAAGAATTATAGCATTTTGAATTACAATTGTCAACTAATAAGAATACCCCAAAAAATCCTTGACAAATAATGCGGTAATGTGATATACTTATTATTAATAAGGGAAAATATGGTGAGCGTAGCTCAATGGTCAGAGCGAAGGACTGTGGCTCCTTAGGCTGGGGGTTCGAATCCCCTCGCTTATCCCAGAAGAGGCAAAAATATGCACTATGACACTGTATTCAATCGTTCTTTAATTATTTCTACTACCTTTCATATCTGCATAGTCATAATTTTTTTCTTTATTACCTTCCACCCCCCTGTTCCTTTATTTAAAACAATCGAAATCTCAATTGTAAGACTTCCAGAAAAAGAAGAACCAAAACCAGAAATTTTAAAACCTAAAATCACGAAAAAAATTAGTGGAGTCGTTAAAGAAAAACCTCGTTTAAAGGTCAAAAACTTACCACAAGCGATTAAAAAACCTATAATTCCTCCTCCAATTAAATCAACCGGAATACAAGAAGTAAAAGAGATAATAACACCCCTTCCTTCTGCCCCGGGAGGGACTAAAATAGATGATTTTCATGGCGAAGTGCCTGTGCCGAAATCAACTACCCCACAAGAAATTATCTCTACTGGTGAAAAAGATACACAGGTAAGTTCAATTCTTCCTCCTCAGGAAGGGAAAAAAGATGGTGAAACAATAGGTCCTTATATTCATATTGGTGGACCGGCTGGTGAAAGAAAGGTGTTATATCAACCAAAGTTTAAAATCCCTTATTGGTTAGAAAAAAGTGGACAATCCATCAAGGGAAAATTAAAAATCTGGGTTCTACCGGATGGCTCTATTGATAAGGTCGAGATAGATGAATCCTTTGGTTATGCGGAGATTGACCGATTAGCCCAATCTGCGGTCTATAAATGGCGATTCTATAAACTGCCGTCGGATATTAAAAGAATAGATTGGGGCACGGTAATCATTACAATTAAATTAGAATAAAAGTAACTATTCAGCCACGGATGGACACAGATGAAACACGGATTTTTTGTAACCGTTCAGGCTATATATCAAAAGTGTAAGAAAGGGGATAAGGAGATAAGAGTGATATGGAGATAAGATAATAGAAATAGATTGAAATTTATAGAAATAGGTAGAAATTGATTGTGGAAAACAACAAATTTCCATAAATTTCTATTACTCGATGTTCAAGTTTTTGGATAGGACTCAATATGATAGAAGTTTTTGGCACGAATTAGCTAAATAAAGAAAGGTCTTTTGCCGATAGTAGAAATAGTGTGAAGACACGAAATTTACT
>JBFLYA010000132.1 GCA_040757115.1 bacterium
ATAATTAATTTTTTAATTTTATTTTCAACCCCCACCCCCCAATCTTGGGGGCTTTAATAAGGAATTAGGATTGTGGCATTCAAAATGACCAACAATATATATTATACGAGGACGATGAAAATAGTAGAGGGTAGAGAGAGAAAGAAGAGGCTTGTCTTTCCTTACTTTCTACTTTCTACTCTCTACTTTCTACTTCCTTATTTTCAGGGGAAACGGACATGAGCCAAGGCTCACAAAGGGCAATGAAAATGGGAGAAGGACAACCCCCTAACCCCCTTTATTAAGGGGGAATATCTGTTCTAAACCATAGGATACGAGTCTGTGGATACTATACTAATTCACTAATTCGCTATTTTCAGGAGGAACGATGATTTTATATAAACGGCTCATTAGATACCTCATTCCACATAAACTACACCTGTGTTTTGCCTTAATTTGTATGCTGATTGTGGCAATTACTACCCTTGCCTTACCCTGGTTTATCAAGGTTGTCCTTGCTAATGCCTTATCCCAACAAAATGTTGTTCAATTAAACCTGACAATGTGCGCCGCACTTGGGACGGTTGTTATCTGGACATTAGCTCAGTATGGACAGGACTTTCTAATGAGTTATGTTGGGCAAAAGGTAATTTTTACCCTTCGCCAGACCATATTTGAACATCTTACCTTCCTCTCATTAAAATTCTACAAGGATAGACATACAGGTGAAATAATATCTCGAATTATCAATGATGTCGCTTTATTAGAGAACTTCATTATTTTTGGTGTCGTAAATATGCTCAAAGAACCTTTAGTTTTATTAGGAGCGGTTTGTGTTGCATTTTATCTTAATTGGCAGTTAGCACTTCTGTCCCTGATTGTTACGCCTTTTATTGCCCTTTCTATCTTTATCCTTGGCCGAAAGATGAAGAAAATAAGCATTAGAATTCAAAATAGAATTGCAGAAGTAACCACTGGCTTGCAAGAGTTCATTTCTGGTATTCATGTTGTCAAGGTCTTTGCGATGGAATTTTATGAGCAACAACGGTTTAATGAGATAAACAAAAGATATTTTAATACATTTCTCAAAGGGGTAAAAATTACTGCGGCGGCGACTCCCCTGGTGCATTTTTTCAGCACGACAGGGACGATTGTAGTTATTTGGTTTGGTGCATATCAGGTTCTTACCGGAGCATTAACGGTTGCGGATTTAATTGCCTTTGGACTTTATTTAGCCACAATGTCTTCCCCAATTAAGAAATTGACCCAGGTAGTTTTAGTCATCCAACGAGCAATGGCCGCCTGCGAACGCATATTTGAGGTCGTCGATACGGAAATTCAGATGGCAGAATCTCCTCAAGCAAGAGAATTACCTGTGATTGTCGGTAAGGTAGAATTTGAAAATGTCTTTTTTAGATATGAGGATGAATTGGTCTTAAACGGCATTAATTTACAGGTTAATCCGGGTGAGGTATTGGCGATTGTCGGTCCTTCTGGAAATGGGAAAACAACTATTATTAACCTCATCTCAAGACTTTATGACCCTAATTCTGGCAGGGTAATGATAGATGGTTATGATGTTAAATTGGTTAAAACAGATAGTCTCCGTCAGCAAATAGGTGTTGTGCCACAAGAGATTATTTTATTCAGTGGTAGTGTGAAAGAAAATATTGCTTATGGCAAGATTGATGCGAGTTTTGATGAGATAGTTGAAGCGGCTAAAGTGGCTAATGCCCATGAGTTTATTACTCGCCTGCCAGATGGCTATGATACTCAAATAGGTGAGCAGGGGGTAAAACTTTCGGGTGGTCAACGACAACGATTAGCAATTGCCCGAGCGATTATTCGTCAACCAAAAATATTAATTTTAGATGAGGCAACATCAGCATTAGATTCTGAATCCGAAACACTAATCCAGGCATCATTATCCGAAATTATGAAGCACCAGACAACTATTGTCGTTGCCCACCGCCTATCAACCGTCATAAATGCCAATAAAATTGCTGTGGTAGATAAAGGTAAAATAATCGAATTAGGCACACATCATGAACTTTTAAAACAGGGAGGACTTTATAGTAAACTTTATGATGTGTAACAAGATGAAATTTTAGTTGACTAAAGAGTGAAAATATAGTACAATTAAGGTTGATAAAATGAATGAGACTTTACATATAAATGGAGAAATAAGAAAGGCGAAATATAAAGACTCAAAGCTAGAAAAGGCTTTTAATTTTGCGATTAAATTTATTGCCAGTGGCTTTTTTTCTGGATATTCTAAATTTGCCTCAGGCACGGTCGGCACACTTCTTGGCGGTATCCCACTTTATTTACTTATTTATTTCCTATGCCATCGTTTCTCTAATCCTGATTTGTGGTATTTTTTACTGGTTATAATCTTAACGATAATAAGCATCTGGTTCTGCACAAAGGCAGAAATTCTCTTTGAAGAAAAAGATTCAAAAAAAATCGTTTTAGATGAAATTATTGGTTATCTTTTTTGTATGTTTTTTCTCCCATTGCATATTTCTTTTATCGTGATAGGATTTGTGTTATTCCGGGCAATGGATGTCTTAAAACCACTGGGCATTCGTAAATTACAAAATCTTCAAGGTGGATTGGGAATAATGATAGATGATTGTGCCGCAGGGATATTGACTTGTATTATACTTCATTTTATAAAAAATATAGTGTAACTATTCACCGCAGAGACGCAGAGGAACAGAGAAAAAAGGATTTAAATTAGATTGTGGATACCGGATAGATCTTTTAGTTGAAGAAAAAGTTATCGTAGAATTAAAAGCAGTCGAGCAACTACTTCCGATTCACGAAGCTCAACTTTTAACCTATCTAAAAATGATGAATAAAAGGATAGGTTTATTCATCAATTTTAATGTTTTTCTGTTCTAAGAGATGGAATTAAGCGTATAGCCAATAGATTTTAATTTTTTCTCTGTGTCTGTGCGTCTCTGCGGTGAATAGTTACGATGAATGAAAAAAAATGCAAGAAGAAGTTTGTAAATTCAGGATTTTAAAAATAATTGGGTTAACCCAGGAAGAAATCAAGAAAGCATTAGGTGGCCATATCGGTGAAAGCGATAGTGTAAAATTGAATCTTGTGAGCAATCCTGATGGAAGTATTGACCTCGAAATTAAGATTACGGCAAAAGTAGACCGGATGGCACAAGCCTTACTTTCTGCCGCTGAAAAAGAAATCCGTATAAAATTACAGGATAATATCTATGGCGTAGATGGAGAGAGATTAGAGGAAGTAGTAGGTTATTTACTTTATCTAAGAAAACTTAGCATAGCCGTGGCTGAATCCTGCACCGGCGGATTACTTTCTAATAAACTTACAGATGTGCCTGGTAGTTCTCTTTATTATTATGGTGGAATAGTCGCTTATGAGAAAGAAATAAAGATTAATCTTTTAAATATTCCAACAGAGATAATTGAAAAATGCGGGATAGTTAGTCGGGAAATTGCCACGATGATGGCTAAAGGAATAGCCAGGTTGATGAAAACAGACATTGGTCTGGGAATAACTGGCTATGCAGGGCCCGAAGGAGATGAGGTTGGTCTGGTATATATTGGTTTATCCATAAATGATAATTTGAATGTTAAGGAATTCAGGTTTGTTGGAGAACGAGAAGAAATTAAAGAAAAGGCCGCCTGTGCCGCCTTAGATATGGTCAGAAGGGAGTTATTAAAATGATAGAAGTAAGAACTTTTGTGGCTATCTCAATGTCACCCCAACTTAAGGAGACATTAAGCAAGTTTCAATCAGAACTAAAAAAGGCTAATGCTGATGTTAAATGGGTAAATTCTGATGGCATGCATATCACCTTAAAATTTCTGGGCAATTGTCTTATTGGACAGTTAGAGTCGGTATATCAAATGGTTCTGGAGGCAACCTCGGATTTTAAACAATTTACACTTTCCCTGACTTCAGTCGGGGCTTTTCCCAGTTTATCAAGCCCAAAGGTAATCTGGGTAGGCGTGGATAAAGGCAAAGAAGAATGTATAGAATTATCCAAACGAATAGACAATAACTTACTTAGACTTGGATTTCCAATCGAACAAAGAGAATCTATTCCCCATTTAACATTAGGGAGGATAAAAAGTCCTCAAAGGAAAGATGATTTGTCTAAATTAATCTCTACCCTAAAACCTCCAGCTTTTGGTCAGATGGAGGTTGCTAAGATAGAGGTAATGGGGAGCCAATTGACGCCAAAAGGAGCGCTCTACACCACACTGCAGGAATTACCGCTGATGAAAGAAGAATAGATGCGGTGTCAGTCAATTTCTGTTCCCAGGACGGCTCCCATTTATTGTTTAGATAGCAAATCCTGTAACCGTTCAGGTTATACATTAAAAGTGTAAGAAGGGGGATAAGGAGATAAGGAAGATATGGAGATAAGATAATAGAAATAGATTGAAATTTATAGAAATAGGTAGAAATTGATTGTGGGAAACAACAAATTTCCATAAATTTCTATTAGTTTCTACTAATTTCAATTTTTTTAATAATATCCCCTTATCTCCTTTATCTCCATATCTCCTTTTCTTACACCACCTGAACGCTTACAATATTTTTTACCCATAAATTTTACACGCACCCCCGCCATTTGTTTTCCCTTGACAAATTGCCAATTTTGTAGTATCTTTTATAGTATGGAAGATTACAGGGGGCAAATTTCAAAGTTAAAGGCATTGATTAAATACCACGATTACAAGTATTATGTCGAGGCCGCCCCGGAAATATCCGATTACGAATATGACCAATTACTAAAAGAATTAATTCAATTAGAAACCGCACATCCAGAATGCATTACCCCGGATTCACCCACACAACGGGTAAGTGGACAACCATTGGAGGAATTTACCTCAGTTCGACATCGAGCGCCAATGCTAAGTCTGGATAATACCTATTCCATTGATGAATTAAAGGAATTTCATCAACGAGTAGTCAGATGGTTAAACAAACAAACAATAGAATATGTTACCGAATTAAAAATAGACGGCGTGGGTGTCTCTCTAAAGTATGAAAATGGTGTTTTTGTGCAGGGATTAACCCGAGGTGATGGTAAGGTAGGTGATGATATTACCCTTAATTTACGCACAATACGAACGATTCCATTACAATTAAATAAACCCATTAATCTGGAGGTGCGTGGCGAGGTGTATATGGATAAGGTGCGGTTTGAACAGGTTAATCAAGAAAGAATTAATCGAAATGAGCCTCCATTTGCTAATACCCGCAATGCAACTGCTGGTTCTCTTCACCTCTTAGACCCAAAAATCGTTGCCCAAAGATACCTCAATGTCTTTATTCATTCCTTAGGAATTGCAGAAAAAGAAATCTTTAAAACTCAGTCTGAGACATTAAAGGAATTTGAAAATTTAGGATTAGTCGTTTGCCCTCATTATAAACTGTGTCAGGGGATAGAGGAGGTAATTGATTATTGCCAGGAATGGGAAGAGAAAAAAGATAAATTAAGGTATGATGTCGATGGGATGGTTATTAAGATAAACTATTTAGAGGAGCAAAAAAAACTAAGTTTTACTGCAAAAAGCCCAAGATGGGCTGTGGCATTCAAATTTACCCCAGAACAAGCCACAACAGTTTTAAAAGGGATTATCGTTCAAGTTGGAAGAACCGGAGCACTTACACCGGTCGCAATGTTAGAGCCAATTAAATTAGCCGGCGTAACCATCAGTCGGGCAACACTCCACAATGAAGATGAGATTAAACGCAAGGATATCAGGATTGGAGATAAGGTTATCGTGGAACGAAGTGGTGAGGTAATTCCTAAGGTAGTTGGTGTGGTTAAAAGTGAAGAGCGAGGTAAGATATTTGAATTCCCCAAAAATTGTCCGGTATGTGGGGCAGAGGTTTATCGACCAGAAGGAGAGGCAAGGAGTTTTTGCACCGGGGTGAATTGCCCGGCTCAACTTAAACGCCGTATTGAATTCTTTGCCTCACGAGGCTGTATGGATATCGAAGGATTAGGCACAAGCATAGTCAATCAATTGGTAGAAAAAGGCTTTCTTCAAGAATTATCAGATATTTATTGGCTTAAAAATTATAACGAAACACTAAAAGAACTTGAAGGTTGGGGTGAAAAATCAGTTGATAATTTGATGAATAGCATTGAGACCTCTAAAAATAAATCACTGGATAGGCTCATAAATGCTTTGGGCATACCCCATGTTGGTTCACAAACCGCCCGCGTCTTGAGTGATAAATTCAAAACACTCCAAAGACTGATGACTGCCACGCAAGATGAATTATTAGAGATTGAAGATGTAGGTCCTAAAGTCGCTGGAAGTATTATTAATTTCTTTAATCAACCACAAACCAAAAAACTAATATCTAAATTGGAAAAAGCCGGCGTAAATTTAGGTTCTCTTCTTCCCACCCATCCTATGCCTTACGAAGGTAAGGAATTCGTCATTACTGGTAGTTTAAAAAATTATACCCGTGGCCAGGCAGAAGAACTAATTCGTAGATTAGGCGGAAAACCTTCTTCAGCGGTAAGTAAAAAAACTGATTTGTTAATCGTGGGTGAAAACCCAGGCTCTAAACTAAATAAGGCGAAAAATTTGGGGATTCCTCAAATTCCCAGCAAAGAGTTTGAGGCAGAATTAAGAAAATATGAGGAGATATGATGGTAGGTATTGGAGCAATAACAGATGCGTTCTTTTGGTTTGCTCTATTTTTGATAATATTAGCTTATGCAAATCCAAAATTAACTCAAAGACCTAACCAAATTTACCTTATGTTAGGATTATTATTCTGCTTAATGTGGATTGGTTTATTTATTCTATTTGAGTTACCGGAGATGTTAAAATGATCGTAGGCATAGGTAAATTTTTAATCCTTGCAGGCATTATCCTGGTTGCAATTGGATGTTTGTTCCTATTAGCGAATAAACTTCCATTTATTGGGAAGTTACCCGGGGATATTTTTATCAAAAAAGAGCATTTCTCCTTCTATTGTCCGATAACTACCTGTATCTTAATTAGTATAATTTTAACCATTATCTTTTGGCTATTTGGTCGGAGATAAACCCTCAGATTAAAAGATAGAAATGAAAAAAATATTTTTAATATTAATCATATTAAGTTTAAGCAAAGATTTAGAAGCGATTAACCTCAGAATAGGACTGCTCAATAATGAGAAAGCAGTTAATATTAGTGCCACAGGTTATCTTGAGCTAATTGACCTATCTACTGATGAAATACTATTAACTACCTATGGTTGGAAAAATGGATTTATAAAGGTTAATCAAAGTGGATTAGAGGTGAAAGATGTTGGAATAATAAGTGGTCCTATTCGGTTAAAACCTATTGTTGGGGCAAATATCCTTGTAAATGGCAATAAATATCGCGGTGAAATAGAAATAGAAACAGGTAGGGATGGAATTAAGGTTATCAATGTTGTAGATTTAGAAGAGTATCTTTATGGAGTGATAAAACCTGAGATGACAGATAAAGCGCCAATTGAGGCTTTAAAGGCTCAAGCCATCATTGCCAGAACATTTGCCATAGATAATCTTAAAAAACATGAAGAAGAAGGATATAATTTATGTTCAAAGATTCATTGCCAGGTATATAAAGGTATGGATGTCGAATCAGAAAAGACAATCAATGCGGTTGATTCCACTCAAGGACAAATATTAACCTTTGAAGGAGATGTCGCTTCCACATTTTATCATGCCTGGTGTGGAGGTATAACCGCAAGTGCACAGTCAGTTTGGGGACAAGATATTCCTTATTTACAAGAAGTTTATGACCCATTTTGTAGAAAATCTAATAAAGGATGGGAGGTGACTTTCTCATTATCTGAAATTAAAGATATACTTAACCGCAATGGTTTTAATATTAGTAATATATCTTCTATTTCCGCAAATTCTAACACCAATGGTGGGAGGGTAAAAGAAGTTATAATTAAAAATGGAAATGGAGGATTGACGATTTCAAGTTCTAAGTTTCGATTAATAATGGGTTCAGACAAAATATGGAGCACTATCTTTACCATCCGCACAAATGGGGACAGGGTTACTTTTCAAGGTATCGGTAAGGGACATGGAGTTGGACTCTGCCAACAAGGGGCAATATCAATGGCAGAATTAGGATATAATTATAAACAAATTTTGGGGTTTTATTATCCAGGAGTTTTTCTAAGCTCAATTATTTCTGAAGGAGAATAAATAGTGGTAAATAGGGTTCTTCAAAATAGGATTTGGGGGAGACAACAAATAAATATTAAATATCAAATATTAAATATCAAAATTAAATATCAAAATGCAAAATTACAAATCAAATTTCAAAAAGAACTGTAACTATTCAGCCACTGATTGACACGGATTAGCACGGATAAATACAGAGGACAGAAGGCGGAAGGCAGAGGACAACAGGAGGAAAACCCTTCAGCCTAATTACGGACATGGATACCGGACACGATTCACGAATTTTCCATGTTTCATCCGTGTTTATCTGTGGCTAAACAGTTACAGATAATTTTACATTTTGATATGTAATTTTTATATTTGCTTTTTGCATTTTGCTCTTTGGAGGAAATTGATAAAAATAGAGGTTTTAAATACCCGCTTAAAAACTACAGTTTCTTAGTTTTGCAGAACTCTAAATGGTAAATACGAGGAGGTATATCCATGATACTAAAAGGTAAGGGACATAAATTTGGTGATGACATAAGCACAGATTTGATAGCTCCGGGTAGATATTTCCATTTGCGGTCTAATCTACAGGAATTGGCTAAACATGTGATGGAGGATGCAGACCCAGAATTTGCCTCGAAAATAAAACCCGGTGATTTTATTGTTGCCGGAAGGAATTTTGGACTGGGTTCAAGTAGAGAACACGCCCCCACCATTATCAAATTAGCCGGAATTAGTGGTGTCATTGCTCAATCTTTTGCTCGAATATTCTTCCGTAATGCAATTAATGTCGGACTACCAGTGATTGAATGTGAAACTAAAGATATAACTGAGGGGGATGAATTAGAGGTAGATTTAGAAAAAGGATGCCTGATTAATCAAACAAAAGGCACAACCTCTTATTTCTCCAGATTGCCAGAGATAATGACTAATATCTTGCAAGATGGCGGATTAGTTGACCATGTTCGTAAATATGGGGATTTTAAATTACAGTAACCGTTCACCGCACAGACGCAGAGAAAAAATTAAAATCTATTCACCAGAGACAGAAATTTCCTTTTTTTGTGCATTTCGGGTCTTTCGTTGTTTATTAATCTTTTAATACTTACTTTCGACTAACTGTTTTTAAGCCTTTTTAAACATCGAAAAACGCGAAAACCACGAAAAAAAAGATATTTTCCTCTCTGTTTCTCTGCGTCTCTGCGGTAAAGGATTACCTGAACGGTTACCAATTTTTTTATTGACATTATCTTCTATTAATGATAATATAAAGGCTCTAAATGAATTCACAATGTCAGACAAAAGACAATATTATGTTCAAAGACTTTTTTCAAATATCGCCAGGGACTACGATAGGTTAAATCAAATAATCAGTTTTGGACTTCATCATAAATGGCGTAAATTCGCTATTTCAAAAGCATTACTGAAACCAACAGATTTAATCCTTGACCTATGTTGCGGAACAGGGGATTGTGGTATCTGTGCGGCTAAAGAAAATCCTCAAGTGAAAGTAATTGGAATAGATTTTTGTGATGAGATGCTTGAAATTGGAAGAAAAAAGATTGAGAAAAGTGGACTACAGGATAGGATTGAACTGAAAAAGCAAGATATATCCTCTCTTTCGTTTGCAGACAATACCTTTGATGTTGTCACAATTGGCTTTGGATTGCGACATCTAAATATTGATGAGGTATTTAAGGAGATTAATCGGATACTGAAACCAGGTGGAAGATTAATTACCTTAGATGCAGGGAGACCAGAGAATATAGTTATTAAAAGGTTACATAAAATCTATTTTTATCATATACTACCTTTATTGGGGAAAATATTTCATGGGAATAAAGAACCTTATAGTTATCTTCCCCAATCTCTGGATTTATACCTGCCAGATAAAGGACAACTAAAGATATTAATGGAAAAGGCAGGATTTGTGGCTGTCCAATATTTTGATTTGAGCTTTGGGGTGGCAACGGTGCATTTAGGATTTAAGGTCAATAATGATACGAATTTCGGTGGTGTCTGAAAATAACGCTAATAGTGAAATCTATGCAGATTTGGTGTAAAAAAGGGGATAAGGAGATAAAAGGAGATATGGAGATTATTCATAGTCCTTTGCAAAATTTTAGAATGAATTTATCTCCTTATCTCCATAATCCCCATATCTCCTTTTCTTACACTATTTCAACCTTTATGCTAGTGCTCTGTCGCTATTCAAGTGATTGATTGGCCGTTATCCCCCGCTGGCGGGGATCTAATCCTTACCCACAAGTTGGGTAACAAGATGAGGTAAGCAAGAATAAACTATAAACGGGAGATTAGAGATTGCAGGAGAGCGGAGTGAGTGGCAAAATTCCAAATCACAAATTCCAAAATACAAAT
>JBFLYA010000133.1 GCA_040757115.1 bacterium
AGTTGAGAAGATTTTCACATCCTTAATCCCCCGCCAGCGGCGGAGAAGGGAGAGTACGTCTTTAACCTTAATGCGGGGAGGTTTCTCTTCTAACCGCACAGATCGAATAATTGTGCTGAATAGTTACATCCATGGTTAGAATTCAACCCTTTCAGGGTTGAGTAGTAAGCAGGAGTTTTTCTTCGCTCCGTAGATTTTATCTACGGTTATGTAAAAGTCAAACCTTTCAGGTTTGAGGAAATTTGCTTGTAATTTCTAACCGCACAGGTCGTAAAGTTTTGAATAATAACTGCTATAATCAGTGGCTGAACAATTACTACCCTTTGCACCCCTGCGAGTTGACAAAACCCCAGGTTTGTGATACACTTATCGGGAAATGATAATTTACATTATTAAACGATTATTACTAACCATTCCTGTTTTATTCGGGATAGCGACGATTACTTTTATCCTGATTTATGTTATCCCCGGCGACCCTACTTCAGGTATAGTTGGAGAAAGGGTCAATGCCCAAACCCTTCAACAGATACGGGAAGAAATGGGACTTGATAAACCATTCCATATTCAATATTTCTGTTATCTGAATAGAGTCATCCATGGTAATTTAGGTCGGTCTTTTTCAACTAAACAGGAAGTTACACAAACAATCATTGAGAAATTCCCAAATACCTTAAAATTGGCAATATCGGCGATGGTTATTGCTATCTTATTGGGTCTCCCAATGGGAATTTTTGCGGCGGTTACCAGAAATTCCATCTGGGATAGATTAACTATGGTTTCAGCCGTATTGGGTATTTCTACGCCGGTATTCTGGTTTGGACTACTTCTTATTTTTATCTTTTCGATTAAACTTGGCTGGCTACCAGCCTCAGGAATGGGTGATGGAGATATTCTTTATCTTATTTTACCCGCGACTACTCTGGGATTACGCTCGGTGGCTTTAATTGCCCGAATTACAAGGACATCAATATTAGAAATATTAGGAGAAGATTATATTAGAACCGCAAGGGCAAAAGGATTAAAAGAAAGTGTGGTCATATTTAAACATACCTTAAAAAATAGCCTTATCCCGATTGTGACAATTATTGGATTAGACTTTGGAAGTTATCTTAATGGTTCAGTTCTGACAGAAACAGTATTTGGCTGGCCAGGACTTGGCAGATATGCGGTTGAAGGAATTATAAAAAGGGACATACCAGTAGTGATGGGTGTTGTGCTGTTTGGGGCTTTTGTCTTTGTTATCGTTAATTTAATCGTAGATATTTTATATCATTTTCTAAATCCAAAAATCAGGGTAAAATGAAAAGGTAACTATTCACCGCAGAGGCACAGAGGACGCAGAGAAGATGAATATAAATGAATTAATCTGTAGACAAATAAATTCCAATGTAGAATTTGGAATTTAGGATTTCAAAGTATGTGCTAAAACATAGAATGAGAAGAATGGTTTTAGGTTTAGAAGAGTAAAGATTACTCTCTGCCTTTCTGTGGTGAAATATAATAAGGCTGAATAATTACATGAAAAGATTATATAAAAACAAGACAACTTTAATAGGACTAATTATAATCACTGTTTTCATTATTCTTGCTATTTGTGCACCGATAATTGCTCCGTATTCCCCTTATGAAATTAACCTGGAACAAAGGCTGAAATCTCCAGATTGTCAACATCTTTGTGGCACAGATAATCTTGGACGAGATATATTCTCGCGGATTTTATATGGTGCCCGAATTTCATTAACCGTGGGCACGATAGCGACTTTTTTAGCCATGTTTATTGGTTTTGTCTTTGGAGGTATCGGAGGTTATGTCGGTGGTAAGATAGATAAATTGATTATTGCCTTAACAGACATTATGTTAGCCTTTCCTGGGTTACTTCTGGCAATTGGAGTTTCGGTCGCAGTTGGACCAGGTTTAATTACTCTTTATATTGCTTTAGCTACCGTTGGTTGGGCAGAATTTGCCAGATTAATCAGAGGAATAATTTTATCTCTTAAAGAACAGGATTATATCGAGGCGGCAAGAGTCATTGGCGCCTCTGATGTCCGGATAATTTTAAGACATATCCTGCCAAATATCTTTCCGATAATTATCGTTGTCGCTACTTTAAGGATTGGTGGATATATTTTAAGTGAGGCATCTTTAAGTTTTCTTGGTTTAGGTGCACAACCACCGACTCCAAGTTGGGGTTCAATCGTCAGCATTGGAAGTAATTTTATCCTTACCGCACCCTGGTTTTCCATTTTCCCTGGACTGGCTATTGCAACAGTAGTGATTGGTTTCAATCTATCAGGAGACGGACTAAGAGACATTCTTGACCCAAAATTAAAGGGAAAAATTTGATAACTTTAAATATTTTTGTTGAAATTTATTCATTTTTAATGTATACTTATGTCGGGTTTCACGAAATTAAAAGTAAGGTAACCGTTCACCGCAGAGACGCAAGAGTTCGCAGAGAGGAAAATATCTTTTTTTTTCGTGTTTTTCGCGTTTTTCGGTGTTTAAAAAGGCTTAAAAACAGTTAGTCGAAAGTCCGTATTAAAAGATTAATAAACAACAAAAGACCCGCAATGCACAAAAAAAGGAAATTTCTGTTTCTGGTGAATAGATTTTAATTTTTTCTCTGCGTCTCTGTGTCTCTGCGGTGAATAGTTACAAAGTAAGTAATCGGTTAAATGGTAACTAATTATCATTCACCAGTTACCAAACTGTTGGAGGTAAAATGATGGATAAAGAATTATTAGATATTTTAGCCTGCCCCGTATGTAAAGGTGATATTACTTATGATGAGGTAAATCAGAAGTTAATCTGTAATGCCTGTGGACGCAAATACCCAATACGAGATGGAATTCCAGTGATGTTAGAGGAAGAGGCAGAATAGAGAAAGGTTGAGATTAAGGTTAAGTGGAAAAAGTCAAAGGTTCAGCAGTAACTAATCACTTTTCCTCAACCTCAAAAGGGTTCTGCAAGGAGGAGATAACTAAGAGTTAGACCTGAAATTAAATCAAATATCAAATATTAAAATGCAAAATTACAAATCAAATTTCAAAAAGGAAGGAGCATGGTTTCTCAAAGAGTTGGAGGAATTTGGTAATATCTTTGCTTCAAGTATTTTAACGCTGAAATGTAGTAGATAGTTGATAGTTTATAGTTTATAGTTGAAGGACTATACACTATAAACTATACACTATACACTATAAACTATACACTATAAACCCTAAACTATAAACGAGTTTTGCATTTTGATCTTTGGAGGAAATTGATAAGAATAAAGGTTTTAAATACCCGCTTAAAAATACAGTTTCCTGGTTTTGCAGAACTCTACAACCTCAAAATAAAGGAGACATAAAATGGCCTGGTTTAGAAAACCTAAATATACCACTATTCCGGTTATACGGAAAAAAGCCGAAGTTCCTGAGGGATTATGGATAAAGTGTAAAGAATGTGGTGAGATGATTTATAAAAAAGATTGGGAAAGTAATTTTAAGGTGTGCCCTGTGTGTCATTACCACTTTCGATTGAGTAGTCAGGAAAGAATAGCCATTACTTTAGATAAAGATAGTTTGGTGGAAGATGATGTTGATATTGCACCAATTGATTTTTTAAATTTTACTGATTCCAGGAGTTATAAAGACCGTTTAATTGAGTATCAACAAAAAACAAAACTTGAAGATGCTGTTGTGAGTGGCACCGGGACAATAAGTGGGTATAAAGTTGTTATTTGTATTTTAGATTTTAGTTTTATGGGTGGAAGTATGGGGTCAGTTGTGGGAGAGAAGATTACCCGAGCAATTGAAAAGGCTATCTCAATGAGACTGCCTTTAATTATTATCTCAAGTTCAGGTGGGGCAAGGATGCAAGAAGGGATAATGTCTTTAATGCAAATGGCTAAAACCTCAAGTGCGATTGCGAGATTAAATACCGCTGGGGGACTTTTTATCTCTGTTCTTACTGACCCGACTACTGGCGGAGTAACCGCAAGTTTTGCCTCACTTGGTGATATTATCATTGCCGAGTCAAATGCCCTAATAGGGTTTGCTGGACCGCGCGTGATTGAACAAACAATAAATCAACAACTGCCAAAGGAATTTCAACGGGCAGAGTTCTTGTTAGAACATGGGCTGGTAGATATGGTTGTCTCTCGTCAGGAGATGAAAAATACTATCACCCAGCTTTTAAAACTTTTGAGTTAGAAAAACAGAGGGCAGATACCCTATATATCTAACTTCTGACCCCTGACTCCTGATTTTAGGATTCAATGAATACCATATTTTTATCCTTTTTATCTGCCATAATTTTAATTCTGACTCTTTTTTCATTCAACTCAGGGTTTTTAGTCTATTTTGCCTTAATTCCTTTATTAATAGGGTTAAATAGATTAGCCACGCCAAAATGGGCTTTTGGGGTAGGTTTATTCACCGGGATAATTACCTTTGCCGGGCTATTTTACTGGCTTTGCCTTTTTAAAATATGGGTATTTTTAGCGATTGTTGGCATTCTTTCACTTTTTATGGCATTATTTTGTTATTTTACTAAGGTCGTCTGGAAACGAAGTAAAAATGTTTATTTAATCATTCTCTTCCCACCATTTCTCTGGATAACATTACAATATCTTTACAATAATTTTACTCCTCTTGGTTCATTTTGGGCGAATTTAGGTTATACCCAGATTAAATACCTACGACTTATTCAAATTATTGATGTTACCGGAACAGATTTCATTACTTTTTTGATTATTGGGATAAATTCCGCCCTTGCTTTTTGTTTTCATTCTGATTTTCGCAGACAGGCTTTTCGCTCAGGATTGTTATTTTCAGGATGTCTAATTCTCATCTATGGTTATAGTTTCTTTTTAAATTCGGAGAAATCGAAGGAAATAAAGGTTGCTTCTATTCAGGCTAATTTCTATCAAACCTGGCAGTGGCGAAAAACACATATTGAAGAAATTCTAACTACCTATTCCAAACTCACTAAAGAGGCAAAAAAAAGATTTAATCCTGACTTTATCCTCTGGGCTGAATATGCCATCCCCACGGATGTCATCCATCAACCTGAATATTATAAAATTATTTCTGAATTAGCCAGAGAAATAAAGACTTATTTAGTTTTGGGAAGTTTAACTTATGAAAAAGAAAGGATGTATAATATTGTTCTTGTTTTTTCACCCGAAGGGGAATTAGTCTCAAAAGTCGGCGAATATGATATTGTTCATCGGAAAATATTACCTGTCCCATTTGGAGAATCACAGATTTCCTCTGGCTATGATTATTCACCTTTTAAAACAAAATTTGGTAGATTAGGGGTAATTGTCTGTTATGAAGATACCTTCCCTCAAATTGTAACAAAGATGTCCAGGTTGGGCGCAGAATATCTATTTGTCTTAGCCAATGATGGTCATTTTAGAAATACTATTGAACCCAGATTACATGCGATGATGAGCACCTTCCGTGCCATCGAAACAAAACGCTTTATCGTTAGAGTGGCTAATACTGGCATTACCACTACCATCGACCCTTATGGCAGATGTGTTGAAGGCATTATTTACTACCCGGATAAAGATATGGCATTTAAAGATATAGAAACAACAAAAAATACTCAACAAATATTCTTGACTAAGATTAATCCATTGTCTAAATTGACCTTTTTTTCACGCTGTCAGGGGATATTCACCCTTCTTTCGTTAGTCATAACTATCGGAATGCTTTTATTAGTAGTCAGCAGACAATAACCGATTAAGTAAGATACTGTTCACTTTTAAAGAGGTCCAGCATGTTAGAACGAGTAATGTTATCCTATATCAATATTACTACCGGTCATAGAAAAGCCGCTCAGTCTATCCATAAAACATTGAATTTGATTTATCCCGGAATAGATGTTTTAGAAATTGACCCACTTGGATATTTTCACCCTAAACTTGAAAATATCATTGGAAAGATTTATTTTGAAATAATCAAGACAAATCCAGATTTCTGGGATTTTATATATGACAATGAACAGATAGTTAAATTGACGGCTAAGATTAGACAGGCACTTAACGCCTTGAATTCTACTCGATTACATAAATTATTTTCATCATTTAATCCTCAAGTTGTCATTTGTACCCATGCCCTTCCTTGTGGGATATTTTCTGCTTTAAAAAAGAAGTTAGATGACTTTTCACTAATTGGGGTAATTACAGACTTTGATATTCATAATTACTGGATTCATGAGAATGTGTCTTACTATGTTGTCTCAAATGACGAGACCGCTAAAAAACTCGAGGAAAAGAGGATTAATAAAGAAAGGATTAAGATTTTAGGTATTCCTATTGACCCGGTATTTACAGAAGATAAGGACATTTATAATTTAAAGAAAAAATATGAGTTAAAAGATGACCTGCCAACGATTTTAATTATGGGAGGTGGATTAGGATTGGGCCCGATAGACAAGATAGTTCATTGTCTCAATAAGATAAAAAATATTGATTTCCAAGTTATAGTTGTTGCAGGCACAAATAAGGAATTAGAGTTAAAACTTAGAGAAATATCCGCTACTCTACCAAAATTAACTAAGGTATTTGGTTATGTGAATTTTATAGATGAATTAATGAAAATATCGAATATCCTTATTGGCAAACCAGGGGGGCTAACCACGGCTGAAAGTTTAGCCTGTGGCTTACCAATGCTCATTGTCAATCCCATCCCGGGGCAGGAAGAAAGAAACACTCAATATCTGATTTCTCAAGGTGTGGCGATAAAAGTAAGCAATGAATTTGAAATACAAAAAACAATCCAGGAATTATTAATTACTCCAGAAAATTTACTTAAGATGCGCCAGAAAACCTCAAATATTAGCAAGCCTAAATCTGCCTTTGATATAATTAAAGTAGCTCAGGATTCTATCCTAACATAATCTCATTGTAGGGTTCTGCAAAATAGGATTTGGGGAAGACGACAAATAAATATCAAATATCAAAATGCAAAATTACAAATCAAATTTCAAAAAGGACTTCAAGTATTTTAACGTTGAAAGGAAAGAGATAATTTTACTGAACTTTGGCAAATTTGCAAATTCTCTGAAAAACTTAAAACTAAAAGCGTAAAACCAAAAACCGTTGATAGTTGATAGTTGATAGTAGATAGTTGATAGTTGAAGGACTATAGACTATAAACCATAAACTATAAACTATAAACGAGTTTTGCATTTTGCTCTTTGGAGGTAATTGATAAAAATAGAGGTTTTAAATACCTGCTTAAAAACTACAGTTTCTTGGTTTTGCAGAACCATAATAATCTCATTGAAGTGGTAGGATAGAAAAAAACGATAAAACCCCTTGTATTTTAATGAGTTTTGTGGTATACTTATTATAACCACAATGGTTAAAAAAACGTACTGTGTCAAACGGGTTAAAAAATACCTTTATACAGGCTAAAGAGTAGTATGACCATTTCTATGTCCATTTTTCGGTTCTTGATTTTTCACTTGACTTAAATAGTTTTTATATACTATAATTATCGGAGTGGGCTTTTTGTCCTAAAAAAAAGCTGAGAAGGATATTCCTATGACACTTTTCCCAAATTGCCCAAAAATCAAAATTCCTATCAGCTATCAGCAAATTCCTATCAGCAATCGAAATTTCTATCAGCTTAAGGGAAGTGGATGTATGAGTGAATCTACCATTGCGGTCTAAGAAGGAAATGAAACGAGGTTAAGTACAATATATAACATTCCGAACCCTTTGCTAACAACGACGAATAAATAATCAGTTGAACGATATGGTGAAATACAATGAGTAACGACATATCCAGTAAGGATCTAAAACTTCTATGGTCAAGAAGTGGAAATAGATGTGCATTCCCCGGATGCAATAGTCTCTTGATTAAAGATAGGACAAGAGGGGATAAGGAGGCTATTATTGGAGATATGGCTCATATTGAGGGTGAGAAACCAGGTTCAGCAAGATATAATCCTGATATGACTGAGAGAGAAAGGAGTTCGTATTCCAATCGTATTGTACTTTGTAGAAATCATCATAAAATAGTAGATGATCAACCACAAGAATATTCTGTTCAAAGATTGAAAGAGATGAAAAATAAACATGAAGAATGGATTGAAGATTCTACCGAAAAAGAAATTTTAAATATTACTTTTGCAGAATTGAGTATTGTCACAAAATATCTCATTTCTGATCAATCAGAGCCGCCTGATAGATACGACATTATACCGCCTAAGGATAAAATAAAGAAAAATATGTTATCTTCAAGAATTGAACGGTCAATAGTGAATGGGATGACACAAGTAAAGCAAGTAGCTGATTTCATTAATAAAGTTCCAGATATTGAATTCAGTGATAGACTTAAAGCAGGCTTTGTAAACGAATATAATAAATTGAAAAACATTGATGGATTTATGGGTGATGATTTATTCGATGCCCTCGTAGGTTTTGCTTCAGGAGAATCTAGTGATTTTAAACAGAAAGCTGCAGGATTAGCAGTTTTGGTATACTTATTTGAGAAATGTGAGGTGTTTGAACAATGATACTCCCAAACAAGCATATTCAAATATCAAACTCTATATTAAATCTGGGGGCAATTCTATTAGACAATATTACAACAAACCAAACTGTCAGTCTACTCTGGGACAAAGTAAGGGAATTATCTGAGGTAAGAAATTTTGAAAGATTTACTTTGGGGTTAGATTTATTATTCATTTTAGGTATTGTTGAATTGAAAGATGGAATAATTAGGAGGGTTGAAAAATGATTCATTCAATAGAGTGTGATAATCCCTCATTTAAAAAAATCGTTTTCAAAGATGGGCTTAATGTTATACTCGCTGAAAGAACTAAAGAAGCGACTATAAAAGATTCAAGAAATGGTCTTGGAAAATCTACCTTAATAGAAATAATCCATTTTTGCCTGGGTGCTGACAAGAGAGAGACATTGAAGAATCCACGGTTGGATAATTGGACATTTATACTAAATTTAGACTTGGGTGGGAAAACATATTCTATATCCCGTAATACCGCAGACAATAATAAGATAATTATTGAAGGAGATTGTTCCGATTGGAAGATTAAACCTACTATTGATGAGAAATCCAGGAAGCAAATTATTTCCAGGAATGATTGGAAGAAATGCTTAGGTATTTTAATGTTCAACCTTCAGCCGATTTATGACGAATTTGAATATGTACCGACTTTTAGAAGCTTAATTTCATACTTCATTAGACAAAATGGACAAAGAGGCGGTTTTCTTACCCCTTTTCAGCAATACAAGAGCCAACGAGAATGGGATATTCAAATCAATAATGCTTTTTTACTTAGTCTTGGTTGGGAATATGCCTCGAAACTACAAGTTATTAAAGATAGAGTAAAATTTTTGAACCATCTCAAAAAAGAAGCACAGTCTGGTTTACTTGCAAATCTTATGGGAAACATTGGAGAATTAGAAGCACTGAAAATTAGGATAGAGGCACAAGTTCAAGATGAGGACTCCCAATTAAGAAGTTTTAAGGTTCATAATCAGTATAACCAGATTGAAAGAAATGCCGATAATTTGACAAAAAATATACATGAATTAGTTAATCTGAATATGACTGATAGAATGATTCTTGAACATTATGAAGGGAGTTTGAGTGAGGAGAAGGATGCAAGAACCGACAAAATCATCAAGATTTACAAAGAGGCTGGATTAGTATTCATGGATATAGTAACAAAAAAAATCGATGAAGTTCTTGATTTCCATCGTAAAGTAGTAGCCAACAGAAAGGATTTCTTAGCAAACGAGATGGATAGAATTAGAGGCAATATTTCTCGTCGAGAAGATGAAATAAAAAAAATGACATCCCAACGAACAGAGTTAATGCAGATTTTACAAAGTCATGGTGCATTAGAGGAATTTAACGAATTACAGAAGAATCATCAGAATAGTGTCTCTCAGTTAAAGGATATATCCATAAGATTAGAAAATTTAAAGAAATTTGAACAGGGAAAGAGTGGAATATCTATTGAACAGGAACTTCTTCATCAACAGGCAAACAGAGATTTGAGTGAGAGAGAGTTTCAAAGAAGAGATGCAATTTTAACATTTAATGAAAGTTCAGAAGCACTTTATGAAGTACCTGGAACACTATCCATAGATTTTACGAAAAAAGGATTTAAATTTGGAATTAATATAGAACGTTCAGGCAGCCACGGTATAAGTAACATGAAAATTTTTTGCTATGATTTAATGTTGGCAAAATTGTGGGCAAAAAGAACGAAGACACCAATATTCTTAATTCATGACAGCAATATTTTTGATGGTGTCGATGAACGACAGAGGGCATTAGCTCTACAATTGGCAGCATCTGAATCTTCTAAACATGGATTTCAGTATATTTGTACCTTCAACTCAGACATGATTCCCCAAAAAGATTTTAGAGGCGATTTCGATTTTTCCAGTAATGTAGTCAGGAAACT
>JBFLYA010000134.1 GCA_040757115.1 bacterium
ACTAATAATTAATTTTTTAATTTTATTTTCAACCCCCACCCCCCAATCTTGGGGGCTTTAATAAGGAATTAGGATTGTGGCATTCAAAATGACCAACAATATATATTATACGAGGACGATGAAAATTGAGCATAGAGATTAGCAAGAGTGCAGGTTCTAATTCACTAATTCACTAATCTCTAATTAACTATTTTCAGGAGAGTTAAAATGATTGAATTTCGTTATCTAACTAAAATTTATAATCACGGCATTCGGGCATTGAATAATATTACTTTTAAAATTGAGCGAGGGGAATTTGTCTTTTTGGTTGGACACTCTGGAGCAGGCAAAACTACCCTTTTACGAATGCTTTATGTCGATGAACGACCAAGCTCTGGATTTGTCTTCGTCGCCAATAAAGATGTTGGTAATATGCCTGAGCGAAATATACCTTATTTACGAAGACGAATTGGCATTGTATTTCAAGATTTTAAATTGTTATATTCAAAGTCAGTTTTTGACAATGTTGCTTTTGCCTTACGAGTAACCGGGATTAATGAATCTGAGGTTTATAAAAGAACGATTAAGGCATTAAATATCGTGGAATTGACTCAAAAAAAATCCTGTCTTCCACATGAATTATCCGGCGGAGAACAACAACGGGTTGCAATTGCCAGGGCAATAATAAATGACCCAACTATCCTCTTAGCTGATGAACCTACAGGAAATTTAGATGCACAATTGACTGATGGAATTATAAATCTATTTCTGAATGCTAATCAACAGGGAACAACCGTAATAATCGCCACGCATAACCTGGATTTAGCCACAAGATATGGCGGGAGAATAATTCATCTCGCCAATGGTGAGATAGTTGAAAATGGAGTTTTGGTATGATTAAATATTTTGTTAAAGAGGCCCTCTTGAATTTTAAACGAGCAGGTTTAATGAGTTATGCCAGTATTGGAATAATCACTATTACCCTATTCATCTTAAGCCTGTTTTTACTATTTACAACTAATGTGAAAGGAATAGTTGATATCTTTTTAGTCAAAAGGACATCAATTATCGTTTATCTAAAAAGTGGATTGTCTGAAACAGAAATTATTGAATTTGAGAAAATAATAGGAGAGAAAGAAGAGGTCAGTCAGGTAATTTATATTTCAAAAGAAGAGGCTCTCCAAAAATTTAGAGAGAATTTAGGAGAAAAGAAGGATATTTTGAATAACCTCCCCTGTAATCCATTACCAAATTATTTAGAGGTTAAGTTAAAGGGTAGCAAGTTTATCTGGGATGAAGTAGGTAAAATAGCTGAGGAACTCAAAAAATCTGAATTAGTCACTGAGGTAGATTATGGACAAAGAGTAGTAAATATCCTGGCTAAAATTACTTATGGATTAAGAATAATAATTCTCGGCGTAGGTATTATTTTATGTATAGCGACTTTAATAATTATCTCAAATACCATTGAATTAGGACTTTTTGCCCGAGGAGAGGAAATAACCATTATGAGATTAGTTGGGGCAACTAATTGGTTTATTCGTTTCCCGGCATTAATCGAAGGAACATTACAAGGAATAATAAGTGGAGGAATGGCTATTGGGTTATTATGGTTCATTTATAAATTTATTATATTCAAATTATGGATATCTGATGCCTTTTTTCAACTTATACCGATTAAATTTCTTCCTGTAGAATCCATATTAGGCATACTTTCAGCCAGTGCTGTTCTGGGATGTCTGGGAAGTTTTCTTTCTTTACATTATTTCTTAAAATCGAAAAAATAACAATTGGTAATTGGTAACTGGTAATTAGCTACCAATTTAACCAGTTACCAAGAAATAAGGGAGGATTTTTGAAAATGAGAGGATATAAAATCTTTAGTTTAATCTTATCTTTTTTATTCTTAAGTTGTGTTCCGGCGTATACTGATGACATCAATAAGGAAAAAACCAAACTCTCTAATATTACAAAGGAAATTAAAAAAAAGAAATCTAAAATAAATTATCTCAGCGGACAGGAGAAAAATGCCGTTCATGAACTTGCGAAAGTAGAAATACAAATTAAAACCACCGCAGATAAAATAAATTTACTTGAAAAACAATTAACCGATGGTCAGAAAAATATTGCTCTCACGCAAAAAAGTGTTAACTTAACCAGTGCTCAGTTAAATAGAAGACAACAAATACTTCTTAAAAGACTTACCGCTATTTATAAATATAGAGGAGGGGATTTATTAGGGAATTTACTGAATACCGATGATTTTACTGAGATTTCTAAACGGCTATATTTTATGTCACTGATTGCCCAGGCAGATACAGAATTAATCGAGGATATAAATAATAAAAAGAACGCTTATCTACAGAAAAAAAGAATATTACAATCTCATCATAATAAGTTGTGTAAGATAGAAAAGTCTCAAGAAAATTTTTTGAATAAACAGGAAAGGCTGAAAAAAAATAGAAAGCGACTTTTGACTAAAATACAAGGTGAAAAATCCCTGTATCAACAACAAATATCTAAATTAGAAAGAGATTCATTAGAATTAAAACAATTAATAAAAAATTTAGAGATGAGGAAAACGCATGAAGGCAAACAAATTGTTCTTCGAGGAAAAGGAGATTTACCCTGGCCAGTAAAAAACCGTAAACTTTATCGTGGCTATGGGAGTTATAAACATCCAAAATTTAATGCTCAGATAGTCAACAAAGGCATTGATATTTTAACTCCCCAGGGAGAAACAGTTTTTTCAGTAAAGGACGGTAAAGTGGTTTTTGCAAACTGGTTTAAAGGATATGGAATGTTGGTGATGATTGACCATGGTGAAGGGCTTTATAGCCTTTATGCACATTTATCAAACATTTTGGTTGATGTTGGTAATAAGGTATCTAAAGGAAGTTCCATAGGTATAGTAGGTGGTCCTTTTGATAGTGAAGGATATAATTTTCATTTTGAAATACGGGTTAACGGCGAACCAGACAACCCGTTAAACTGGCTTATGTAGGGTCACCTTAGGGTTCTGCAAAATAGGATTTGGGGGAGACAATAAATAAATATTAAATACCAAATATAAATATCAAAATGCAAATTTACAAATCAAATTTCAAAAAGGACGGGGCGGTTCCTTTTATCGTTTTTCCTATGATTTCTTTCGAATGTCACTTGTAAGCGTTCACAGAAAGTTGAAATTGGAAATTAGAAATTGGGCTTTTACTTCTTTCCCTAATTTCTAATTTCGAATTTCCAATTTTAACTTCATTTTCTAACCGCAGGCTTTCAAACAAAAGTGAACCGTCCCAAAAGGACTTCTATTTTAACGCTGAAAGGAAAGAGATAATTTTACATTTTGATATGTAATTTTTATATTTGCTTTTTGATCTTTGGAGAAAATTGATAAAAATAGAGGCTTTAAATACCTGCTTAAAAACTACAGTTTCTTAGTTTTGCAGAACTCTAAAAATTTTAGTTGAAAGGAGATGATAAAAATGACATTAGAAGAAGTATGGCAAAAGGCAGTTAAAGAAACTGAAATAGTCAGATACCGCATCAGTCAATTATTGACATTTAAACCCACTGATTTACCTTATATATTTTTAGCGGAGTCATCAGTGAACATTGGTGATACAGTTGTTCGGAAGGGAAAGGTTTTAGTCAATGAAGCCTCGATTATACTTCCGCGAAATTTTCCACAATTTGAAGGATTTAACTTTACAGAATCCTATCAGGTAAATGAAGATATAATCAGGTCTTTTTTGTTAGTCAGGGGTGTAACCTTTCCTTCTTTTAAATATAGTAATGAAACCTATTCTCTCAATATCTATGAAGATTCTCTCGAGAAGGCAATAAGACATTTTAAAGAAGAATTAGAAAGGATTGAGGATGTTCAGTCAGGATTGATTGTAGGACCGGAAGATTGCTGGCAGTTTTCAGTCCTTTTCTTTGTTCTTAATATGGTTTCCAGAAACGCTCCAAATGATTTAAAAAGATTATTAAAGGATTTTAATGAAAGAGGAAATTTATTCCTTGATTAAAATAAAAAATTGTGGTATAATTTATTAATGATGATAAAAGAATTTATTCAGACAATGAGGCCAGGACAGGTGACAAAAAATTTACTTGTTTTTGCCGCAATTATCTTTGCCCAGAAATTATGTAGTCTTGAGGCAATATTGGAAACGGTTTTTGCCTTTATTTGTTTTTGTATCATTTCAGGATGTGGCTATGTATTCAATGATATCTTAGATTTAAAACAAGATAGAATTCATCCAAAGAAAAAAAATCGACCAATTGCCTCCGGGAAACTAAAAATTCTTCCATCTTTAACACTATCAATAGGATTAATAATTATTGTTTTAGTCTTATCTTTTTTAATAAGATACCAATTTGGTTTTGTTATTACAGGATATGTACTTTTAACTATATTTTATTCTTTGTGGTTAAAAAACATAGTTATTTTAGATGTTTTAGCCTTATCGGCAGGGTTTGTATTTCGTGTTGTTGGAGGAGCAGTGGTTATCCCGGTTGTAATTTCACCATGGTTAGTAGGATGCACAATGCTGTTAGCCCTGTTTTTGAGTCTGGGCAAAAGAAGACATGAATTGATTCTTTTAAACTCATCTGCCGCCTCTCATAGACCTATTTTAAAAGAATATACCCCGGCATTTATTGATGAAATGATTGCTGCGGTCACGGGCTCAATATTAATTGCCTATTCTTTCTATGCGTTTTCACCTGAGGTTCAGAAAAAACTTAATGCTCCATATTTACCCCTGACCATTATTTTCGTCCTTTATGGAATTTTCCGCTATCTTTATCTGGTACATCAGAAAAGTGCAGGTGGTAATCCAGATGTTGATATTATAAAAGATAAACCACTGCTTCTAAATATCCTATTATGGATAATTGCGGTGATAGTTATTATCTATTGGAAACCAATGGGGTAATTCCAGGAAGACTCTCGGATAAAAAATGGGTAACTGTTCAGCCACTGATTAACACAGATTGACATGGATAAAATAGAAGGGGTTTAAAATCCAAAATACAAGGAGGATAACGATGCGGTTTTTTATAGCAGTTCTGATGTGTATTTGTGTAGGAGTAGGAGGACAATTATTGTTAAAAACAGGTGTTTCGCAAGCGGAGATAGGTAATTATTTTCAAATGCTAACCCATCCTGCGGTTATCATAGGTGGTTTTCTTTATATCGGAAGCTCTTTCTTATGGCTTTTATTGCTTCAAAGAGCACACCTGAGTTACTTATACCCACTGATTAGTGTCTCGTATGTTCTGGTAGTAATTGCTTCTTGCCTTTTATTTCAGGAAATAGTATCCCCTATTAGATGGATAGGGGTAGGAGTAATTTGTGTGGGAGTAACTTTAGTCTCACAGAGTTAGTGATTGGTAACTGGTAATTGGTAACTGGTAATTAAATACCATCCGGCTGAACTCACGACGAAGATATTTAACCAATTACCAGTTACCGGTTACCAGTTACCAATTACCAGTTAATAAGGAGGAAAATTATGCCAATATTATTAGCTATTTTTATCTGTGTTGCGATTGTGGTTACAGGACAGTTGTTGTTAAAAACAGGTGTAGGTAAGCCTTCGGGTAAGCCTATTCCATTAGAATTAATCCGGATATTTACTCTGCCCAGAGTAATCTTTGGATTTGCACTTTATATATTTAGTGCAATGCTCTGGCTGTGGATTTTACAAAATGTCCCTTTGAGTTTTGCTTACCCGATGTTAAGTCTGGCTTATGTCTTGATAGTCTTCTCATCTAAATTCATTCTCAAAGAACATGTGCCTTTGATAAGATGGATAGGTGTAGTAGTTATCTGCATTGGTATATTTTTAATTTCACAAAGTTAGGAAATTTTCATCAAGGTTTAAAATATGGTTACTTTAAAGCAAATATGCCAATTTCTTGAGACAGAGTTAAATATAGCCCAGGTTAAAGATGAGGCGATAAATGGCTTACAAGTTGAAGGAAAAAAGACAATTGAGAAAATAGCCTGTGCTGTTGATGCCTCATTAGAAACTTTTTATGAGGCAAAAAAACAAAATGTAGATATGATTATTGTTCATCATGGTCTATTTTGGGGAACACCTCAACCTTTAACCGGTACCCTTTATAAACGATTAGAGGTGTTGTTTAAAAATGATATTTCGCTCTATGCTGTGCATTTGCCTTTAGACCTTCATCCAACACTTGGCAATAATGCTCAATTAATGAATTTATTTGTCCACAAAACATCACAACCTTTTGGGAAATATCATGAAGTACCAATTGGGTATTTAGGCAACTTAAAAAAAGGAATTGATTTATTAGATGTTAAACAAATACTTGAGCAAAGGCTGAATACTATTTGTCGATTATTAGATTTTGGTAGACAAAAGATTAAAACCATAGCCATAGTCTCGGGTGGTGGCTCGGATATGGTTAAAGAGGCGATAGAAAAAGAGGTAGATTTATTTATTACTGGCGAATCAAAATTATTTACATATCATTTAGCCAGGGAATCAAAAATCAATATTATCTTTGCTGGTCATTATGCCACTGAGACATTAGGAGTTAAGGCATTGGCAGAGGTTTTAGCCCAAAAATTTCAAATAGAATGTCCTTTTATTGATATTCCAACAGGACTTTAAAAAGGAGGAAAAATGAAAGATTTATTAAAAAAAATTACAGATGTCCCTAAAGTATCAGGAAGTGAAGATGAAATCAGGAATATTATCGTTAACGAGATAAAAGAGTATGTTGATACAATTGAGATTGATAAATTCGGTAATATTATATCAATCATAAAAGGAGATAAAAAACCAAAAGTAATGTTAGCGGCTCATATGGATGAAATTGGATTAATGGTAAAATTTATAGATGAAAAAGGGTTTATCCGATTTATTCCAATTGGTGGGATTAATGATCAAATGTTACTTAATCAAAGAATAACTATTAAAACCTTAAAAGGGTATATTCCTGGAGTAATAGGTTCGAGGCCTCCACATTTAATGGATGAAGAAGAAAAAAAGAAATTAATAACTTATGATAAGATGTATATTGATGTCGGAGCAAAAAATTATGATGATGTTCTAAAAATGGGTATTCAAAAAGGTGATTCAATCTTTTTTACGCGTATATTTACTGAATTAGCCAATAACAATATCTCGGCTATGTCACTTGATAATAGTGTAGGGTGTACTATTCTTATAAGTCTGATAAAAAATTTAAAAAAAGTCCCGGCTGAATTATATATTGTTTTCACTACCCAGGAAGAGGTTGGTTTAAAAGGAGCTACTGTCTGTAGTTACAGTATTAATCCAGATGTTGCCTTAGCCGTAGATATTGAGATTGCAGGTGACTACCCGGAGATAAAAAAAGAAGAAGCAGACAGTGAAATAGGTAAAGGGACTTCATTTGTAATGTCTGATGCTTTAGGTAGGGGATTAATTATTCATCCTCAAGTTAAAAAATGGTTACTTGATACTGCTAAAGATTTGAATATTCCCTATCAACTACATGTTGGTGGAAAAGGTGGGACAACTGATGCCTCAAGCATTCGCTTAGCCAGAGAAGGAATTCCAACAGGGGCGGTTTCTGTTCCAATACGCTATGCTCATACTCCTATTGAAGTTGTTAATTTAATAGATATGGAAAACACGATGACTTTTCTAAAATTTGCTATAGAAAAGGTAAATAAATATTTTCCAGCTGTGCAATTAGAAATAAAAGGATAATTGATTGTAAGCGTTCAGCCATCAGGTATCAGCAATCAGTTAACATCCAGGAAATCAGGATAGTAACCAATCCTACAATTTTGCGTAAAGGGTGTCTATGTGTCTGGTAGTCTATGTAACCCAGACACTTAGACACCCAGATACCAGACTACCTGAACGGTTACAATTGATTAAACAGATTACATTTTTTATTGTAAGCGGATTGAGCGGATTTTTTTTATTTCTTTTTCCGCTAAATCCGTTAAATCCGCTTACTAAATCCACCCGCTTACTATTAAAAATCTGCTTACTTAATTTTCTACCTGCACAGGTCAAACAAGTTACTACTCATCAACTTATTTTCCTTGTTAACCTATTTCCTATTAAATTGCAATTGATATTTTAACACGGCCTCATTATGTTCTTTAAGTGTTGTTGAGAACTTATGCATGCCGTTGTTCATCGAGACAAAATATAAATAATCTACTCTGGCTGGATACAAAGCAGATTTAATCGCAGATAATCCTGGATTTGCAATGGGACCCGGCGGCAATCCCTTATATCGGTAAGTATTGTAAGGTGAATCAATTTTCAGATCTTCTTTCTTCAAATTTCCATTAAAACGCTCCCCAAGGGCATAAATTACTGTTGGGTCACTCTTAAGTGGCATCCCTGTTTTTAAACGATTATGAAAGACAGCAGAAATAAGATGTCTTTCAGATACAGCCTTTGTTTCCTTTTCGATAATCGAGGCTAAAGTAAGCACTCGATGAAAAGAAAGACCAATTTGACTTGCCTGGTCTTTATCTTCAGAGGTAATTACTTTATTCAATTGGGAAACCATCAATCTGATTATCTCCTCTTCAGTAGTTCCTTTAAGGATATAATATGTTTCCGGGAACAAGTAACCTTCCAAACTTTGGGCATAAATGCCTAAGTTAAAAATAAACTTTTCATCTTTAGTTATCTGAATAAATCTTTCTCTATTGACAAAGCCTTTTTTTGCCAAAAGGTCAGCTATCTGAAAGATATTGTATCCCTCAGGGACGGCGAAGCAGGTTTTAAGGCAGTCGCCACGAACTAATTTTGAGATAATCTCAGGCATATTCATCGCCGGTGTAAGTTCATATTCTCCTGCCTTAATCTTATCCGCGAATTTTATTACCCTTATTAGCCACTCAAAGACAAGGGCATCACGAATTACCCCTTCTGCCCTTAGAACTTTAGTAATCTCCTTTAATCCTATACCCTTACGAATATTAACTGTTTTAATTACAGAAGAAGATTTATTTACCGGGACATAAATCTGGTAGAAAACTATTATTGGAAGAACCAAAATTATAGTAAGAATAAACAATAATATTTTTTTAATCATTGGTATCTCCTGAAAATAAGGAAGTAGAAAGTAGAGAGTAGAAAGTAAAGAAAACATCACTCCTCACGCCTATTTCCTACCACTATTTTCATCCTCCTTTGTGCCCACTCCCTGTGGGCATGAGCGTTTCTCCTGAAAATAGTTAATTAGAGATTAGAGAATTAGTGAATTAGAACCTGCAGTCTTGCTAATCTCTAATCTCCAATCTCTAATCTCTATGCCCGATTTTCATCCTCCTTTGTGCCCACTCCCTCTGGGCATGAGCGTTTCTCCTGCAAAAGGTTTTTCAGGATTTCTTCTGGTCAGATTTTTCTTCTGGTTGTTTTGAGGCAATAGCGGATTTTAACATCTCTATTTTCAGGTCTTTATCGCCTATGCGTAAAATAATAGTATTGTCTTTGATATCAAATATTGTGCCCAAAATTCCACTTGAGGAAATTACCTTATCCCCTTTTTTTAAATTAGCCAACATTTCCTGGTGTGCTTTTTTTTCCTTTTGTTGTGGTCGGATAAGCAAAAACCAGAATATACCAAAGATGAGAATAAGCGGGAGAAAGGAAGATATAGCACCAGCTGTTGAAGGAGGTGTTGTTACCTCTGGTGATGCCTGAGCCGCTAATAAAAAATTTACTACTAAATTCATCTTAATACTTGTCTCCTTTCTTTTGGTAAGAACAGCCTTTCACGAAATTCATAGCTCCTTGATTAACAAGAAGTTACAAATACGCTTTTTTCTTATTGCCCTCCTACTATATAACTCCTTGATTTCAAAAGAGTTGCAAATGTCAATTTCTTGCTTTTTTTTGATTTTCACCCCTTTTAAATAGGGGTGGAGGGCAATTTTACTTTTTTCCCTCTACCCACAGGGGGCTACACTTACCCCGGGTTTGCAGGCAATTCCCCCTTAATAAAGGGGGTTAGGGGGTTGTAATTGTTCAATCCATCCTTCAATTGCCCTTAAAACATTGTCTATATCTTTCTTTACATCACTATCATTGAATCTTATGAGAGTTAAACCCATAGACTTTAATTTCCATCCCCCTTAATAAAGGGGGCATAGGGGGTTGTTTCTTTCCATATCGTACTCAAATCTACTCTCGTTGTGGGTTTCTCCATCAATTTCAATTACCAGTTTTAGTCTACTACAATAAAAATCAACAATATACTCCCCAATAGGCTTTTGTCTCATAAACTGATAGCCATTCATCTTTCTGCTTCTCAAATACTTCCAAAGCAATACTTCGGATAAAACCCCTTGCTTTCTAAGTTCTCTGGCGTAAGTTTTCAATTTCGGATTGTAATGAATCTTCTTACTTACAACCCCCTAACCCCCTTTATATACTTACAACCCCCTAACCCCCTTTAT